>JAATVJ010000084.1 GCA_014523515.1 Nitrososphaerales archaeon TH1177
ATCTCCAGTCGAATCTTTCTCATGAATTAAATTAAATTTTGTTTGTAGTTCTATTTTTATTATACACTTCCTAGCAGATTACTAGAAAGTGTTACCCATGTCAGTAAATGAAATTGTAACCTATGTTAGTAAGTACAACAACTAATAATATAAATTACAATTCTTGATACAACATTATATATTAATTTAGTAATGGAAACAACAATTGAATTTTTGTCTTTAATAATAAATGGATATTACAGTTAAAGTGTATTATTTATTGTGAGTATCGCAGTTAAATCATTTCTTATGGATATAGCATCTAGTTATGTCTTTTGTAAAATTACTGATCCTAAGATTCTGTTTCTCCACTGTTCTATAAATATTATACATTAACATAATAGAGTATATTTAGGAACACTAACTTACATATCCTTTGAATCTTATTTTTAGATTTAATAAATGTAAATAAAGAAGACTATAATATACTAATACTAACAAAATAAAAGTTAATAAAAGTATTCATAAACTATTCTTAATAGCATTATATTTAAAGAAAGTATTGTGCTTAATAGAGATATTATCAATGTAATATTTGATTAATTAATCTCTTAGACTATTACAATTAAATTATATCGAATTAACAAATATTATATCAACTATTTTAATTTACTATAAATAATCTACAAATACCTAAAAACTAAAAACCTTTTAAAATACAATAATCTAAAGTATTTTATTTTAGGTCATGGCAATAAAACATATGACATTCTTTAATATACTCGCTAAGTATATACATATAATAACTACATCTTTCAACTTTAACTACTATGCTATTAATTTTATCTTTCATAATATTTAAATAAAACTAGAATAATCAAGTAATTGCGTACAAATATAATAAGATAAAAAATTTAACTAACTTTTAACTCGACAGTAAGAATCTCTATCCTTTTTTTAGAATAACTATTATCAGTTGCTACATATTATTTATCGTATTTTTATTTATTGCCAATCAAAAATGTTAGTAACCTCTGATATACTATAGCTGTTTTCTCAACAAATGGTGAATGACCCGCATCAGCAATAACCATGAGTTTAGCATCTTTGAGAATTTGTTCAAACTTGTTAATATGATCAACAGGTATAAGATTATCTTTTTCACCCCATATTATTAGACAAGGAATATCTTTAATTTGCTTTAATCTCTCTAAATTAATAGAAGTTGTTGTACTATTTCTGAAAGCAGACTCAAAGGCATGTTTTGCTCCTGGTTTTTCAATTACTAAAATAAAGATATCTACAATAATAGGGAGAAGCCTAGATGGTACTGCCAATAAATTTTCAAACACCTTTTTCACTTTATTATACCTTAAATTAGGATCTGTTTCCATTGCAGCATCAAGATATTGTTCTAATAATGGAGTAGGTTTATCTAGCATACCTGATGAGTCTATCAATACAAGTTTTTCAATATGTTCTTTATTCTCTATAGCATATTCTATTGCTATATATCCACCTAATGAATGACCTATTATTGTTATTTTATCTTTATATTTTATACCAATCTGTCTAAGAAAATTTTTGATGAATTTGGCAAAATAGCTTATTGTATAATTTAATTGAGGTTTATCGCTTTCGCCAAATCCGATTAAATCAACAGCTATAGTATGAAAGTGTTCTGATAATGCTTGCGGAATATCTCTCCATACAATGGGAGAAGAACCAAGACCATGAATAAATAGGATATGCTGTTGTTTATCTTTTCCATATTCATCATACCTTATTTTATATCCTTCTTCTAATTCGATGTACATTATAAAACAACAATCATATGAAATTCGGTTAATATAACTGATTAGGAGAAAGAGAAGAAAAAATTACTTTAAAAGATAGAACTATAATGACTTATGAAAAATTTTATTATACAGATAAAGTTTATCTATATATTATAATTTTTGATTTCTAAGATACGATGGTAGAAATTTCCATTTTAGAATAATCTTAATTATTTTTTATTTATATTCTTATTTAAACTATATGTGCAAATTAGAACTAAATTAATTCTGTAATCATTTAAAATTCTTCTTTTGATCTTCATTTATGAAACTTCTAGTTTCTTCATAAGAAATCTATTTGTATTCTTCTTTTACTTCATTTTTATATTTTTGAAGCAGTTTGTATAGTTTGGGATCAATAACAAAATTGCAATATGGATCATCTTTATGATTTTCATAGTAATCTTTGTGATAATCTTCAGCAACATAAAAATTCTTAAATAGAGTAATTTCAGTAACAATTGGATCCTTATAAACATTTTCTTTTTCCAGATCATTTTTTGATTTCTCTGCGATCTCTTTTTGCTTTTTATCATGATAAAAGATTGCAGAACGGTACTGAGTACCAACATCGTTACCTTGTCTATTAAGAGTTGTGGGATCGTGTGTATGCCAAAAAATATCTAGGATTTTTTCAAAAGATATAACCTTGGGATCGAATTTTATCTGAATTGACTCTGCATGACCTGTCATACCAGTACATACTTGATTATAAGAAGGATTTTTTAGCGTGCCTCCAGCGTAGCCAGGTAAAATATATTTGACACCTTTGATTTTTTTGAAGATTGCTTCTGAACACCAAAAGCATCCGTTGGCAAGCGTTGCTATTTCCATTTTATTATTATTATTATTATTCATTTGTTTTCTTTGGCAACTCCTTGTCCTTTGGTATAAAACGTATAGATAATGAATTGACACATTCTCGTCTATTTTTATCTGTCAAACCCTCTCCAAGAAATTCATGTCCTAAATGCGCATTACAATTTGCACATTCTATCTCTGTTCTTATTCCATCGGGATCAGGAACATGTCTTATTGCATTTGGAAAATACTCGTCAAAGCTTGGCCATCCACATCCTGAATTAAACTTGCTTTTTGATGAAAAGAGAGGCATATTACACCTTCGACAGATATATGTTCCATCATTGTAAAAATTGTCATACTCACCAATGAAAGGAGGTTCCGTTGCTTTATCTACAATGACTTTTTCTTCTTCTGAATTTAGTTTATTGTAATTCATACTGTTATTATAACTTCCTCTACAGATTTTTGAATCTTATGATTTCATATATATTTTGCAATCAGTATTATTATTTGAATGATTAATTATAATAGAATAATATTAGTAAGTTGTGAAATAAATCGGATATATCAAAAATCTGATTTGCTATAAATTTAGAGTTGAGATTCATTATCGTCACTTTGGAATTCAAGTTCTTTGTATATACTGGTTCTTTATCCCTTTTACATAAAATTGACTTAATATAATGAAAAAGATAAAATACATTAAGCTTTATTAGTTTTGAATTTCTAATTTACTATAATTTAATTATTATTAAAAATGTTAAAATTTATCTTATCAAATCCTTTGTATGAGAATTCGAAGTCCTCCCAACCCGCTACCAATTGGGCTCATATATTTTGAGAATGTAATAAAAGAAAGAAAAAGTTCAAAAAGAATATGAACGTTATGATAATGTTGGACATCAAGAATATGTAACTACAGAAGAACATCAGAATATGAAAAAATTTGTAGAAAATGGAGAAATTCTTATTTTACTCATTCAATTATATTATACGCAGAAGTTGATTACAATCCTATTGATGAGAAGAGTACTTTAGTTCAAGGACATTGTTGGGTTTTTGATGGAGAGAAGGCTTGACTATCGGTTTTGGAAAGATGGAAAACAGAAACTTCAGAATGGGTAGACCGCAATTTCTTCAATTGTGGTCAAGGATGTTATAATTGACTTTGAGAATAATCCATTCCATTTTCATGTGTTCAATATGAAGAACAATATGTAACCAATCCAATTTTAATATTTTAATAGATTATGAAGCTCAATCCATATATAATATTTTCATAGCTGCTTATGAATTGCAATACGGAAAAGGATATACCTTTTTAGAAATAGCTGCTCCAACTTTGAGAAATAAAGCGAAAAAACATGAGCGATTGAATAAACAAAAAAGAAATTGCCAAATAAACTGATCGTGTTACAGAAAAGAGAAAATCATTACAACTAATATTAGAGCAAATGGCATTATGTTTAATTAAATATTGTTGTGAGAAGTATTTGAGAATCCTATCTATTAAAATATTAAACATAAAAGTAGAAGTTATTAAGAATCTTAATTTAAAAAAACAAGTCCTATAGAGAATCACATTATTTCTAAAAAATATTGACCTAGGTACAAGTAGTTGAAATAAAGAGACAGAATAATAATTTATTTCATCTGCCATTTTATCTCAATATTATTTAATATATCAACTATTATAATCAATTCCTTTACTTGTAATTGTTTACAAATTCTATCATTTTTTATCTTCTTTTTTTTCCATGGCAGTTGCTGCCTTTTTAGTATTTTCCAAATATGCAACAGTCATTGCTAAATTGCCAAAACCCCAAGAATTCAGAGTTTCAGAAGGAACCATTACTATTGTATTGCCTTGAACTTTTATAGATTCAAACAACATATTTGATTGTCGTAACGCATATGCAGTAGGATTATTTGTATATACTTGTGATGCTTCATCAAATTTTTTTGCTACAAGAATTTCTGATTCACTGTATATAACTCTAGCATTTTTTTCTCGTTCTGCTTGAGCTTGTTTTGACATTGCTGCTTCTAATTCCTGAGGTATAATTACTTGGCGTATTTCAACTCCTGTAACTTCTATTCCCCAATTACTTGCTTCATTAGATATGATTGATCTAATGTGTTGGTTAATTTCTTCTCTTTTAGATAAAATATCTTGAAATAAAGAAGAACCAATATTATTTCTCAATGTGGTTTGTGATACTTGTTGGATCATTTCATTAAAATTTTCTACATTTAAAATAGCATCATTTGTTCTACCTTCAATTATCTTATATCTCAAAATTGCATCAATTGTAACGGGAACATTATCTTTTGTTAACATTCTTTCTGCTTTAAACTCCCTTACTCTTTCTCTTATATCAATAACCAAGACATTATCAATAAATGGAATTCTATAGTTAATTCCTGGACCTATTTGTTTATGATATTTTCCAAGTCGCAAAATAATAGATCTTTCAAATTGCTTGATAATATAAATAAAAGAAAAAAATAATTAGTATCACTCCAAATATTGAAAACAAAATTACAAAATTATTGTTCATTGCATAGAATGTAGTTCCAAATCCAATAATTATTACCAAAACTCCTAAAATAAATAAAATCGAGCCCCTCTTGCTTACGATGGTATCAGTTGGACTAAACATAGATTTTGTATTTGACATAATTATTATATGTAATGCAATGATTTAGGACTTCTGTTTTTATTAGTTTTTAATTTGTTATTGGTATAGAATTTAAAGACAAATAGATATTATATTATATTACATTTTACTTTTAACAAAATTAATCTTTTACTTTTTTTAATTTTTGTTTATGCTGTTATGTCTATGATTTTCTAATAAATTTATATCCATATTGTTCTAACTTTTCCTTAGTTTTTTTTTGTTATTAATCAAGGATCAACTACTAATATATTATCTATCATATAATCTAGACTAATTTTTTTAATTCCTTTTTAACTTTCATTTGCTTTTTCACTTCAGTTTATAACTTACACAACACATTCAGCAATTCTAAAGAATACCTTTTCTGTATTCATACTATTATAATTAAAATATATATTAAACTAATTTGTATTAAAATTTCTTATACTTAATTTCATTGTTATGAAATAATGATTTAAATCAAGAATATATGAAAATATATGGTATGAATTTTTTAGATCTCTATAATTAGAATGATACTTTTCCTATAATATATTAGTCTTGCAAATCTCTTTAGTATAAGTAGATATCCTTGTGATTAAATTCAAAGGTACAAAATAGCTCATATATCTATTGGGATAAGCTTCATTATTAGCTCAGATAGGATTATTAAAGAGCTTCTAATAATAGACATAGAACAATCAGAAAAAGACTTCAAGAATTATCTTTAACAACTCAAAAGAAGGTACAGAAACAAACTATAGAAACTATTGCTAAAGATAGAAGATAATATATTTTAGAAATGTAAGGATAAAGATGATGACAATTTTATTTATAGATATATTCAATTTTCAATATAATCATTTATTACCTAATAAGAAACTAAAAAGTATAAGACATAAATTAATTACTATAATTACTAGTTTTAGTTTAAGCAGTAATTTTGAATTATATACATGTAATTTTTGATTATCGGTTTTACTTTGGGAAATAAGCTGTTGAATCTTAAATACTAATATTATCAAGAAAATAAATATTATTAAGTTAACAGTAATAATAGAAAAGTTACCAACATTTGATAATATTATGCTTATAATTGAAAGTGAAGTAATTATTATTGTGACAAACAGACCAATAACAGAAAATCCATATCCAAAATAATTAGTTATTATCTCTTTTTTAGATATTTTATCAAATTTGTTGGAATCTATATCCATAAAGAATTCTTTAATAGGATCAGCATCAGATTTATAAGATCTTGATAAGATATCCCAAAAGTAATTAAAAATATATTTTTTATTAAAAAGGTTAGGAAAAAATAATACTACAATGGAAATAAAAAGTGAAGCTACTTCTGACATTTCAATCTAATTTAATTTAATTATATCATTACAATTTCCTTTATAAGACAGTTTTCTCTTCTCTTTGTAGTATTATCTTTAAAAGCAAAAGTAATGGAAATACCTTTCTGAATTTTGTTAAATAAATTATATATATTTTATGAAAAGAATTAGACTGCTTTATTTTTTGTTCAGATTTTAAGATTATTTTTCTATTTAAATCATTAGTATTATTTTCAAACAAATAATATGGTAATCTACAGTTAATGGCCTGAAAAATAATTCTTGTTATGGCGGTAATAGTTTTAGATATATCAAACATATCAATAGAGAAAATGAAATCATTAAAAATATTCTCTCTAAATATACATTTATCCTTATTCATTTCTTAAAATAAAACATTAATTATTATAATATAAATGGAAGTGATTAAAATTTATGGATTAGTTTTTTTTATTGGAATTTGTATTGTTTTTGAATAATGGGATAAACGATCAATAGAACATATTTGAAAGAGTAATATCTTTGTATTATCTACTTTTTTATCATTATTTTTTTAACTTCTACTAATTTTTATTTTCAATTTGAATAACCTACATAATATCTCTGATTATATCTTATCATATATATCTATAATATCTTAATTAACGATATTTTATGATAATTTTAAGTTAAACGATTTTTACTATGGTAATTTATATTAGATGTAAAAGTACCATTATGATATGCTAAATAATTTAAAAAAGCTATATAATTCAAAAAATATATAGGATAAATATATTAAACTAAGCAAATAAATTTATAATTTTTATATTATGTATACTGTATTAGCAAAAATTATATGAAGACTCAGTACTAAAATATTATACCGTAATATTCGACTTCTCTTTATATTTATGTTTCTATAAATTGCTTTTTCATCAATAATGTTTTGAGTTTATGAATGCCATAATCTGTCTTAGATGATATGGCTATTACATCATTACTTATTCTTAGACTTCCTACAATTTCATTAATCATTCTTGTATCGATTTTATCTACTTTAGTTAATACTGTAAATAATTTAGATTTATCAACATTTAATTCTTCTAAAATCTGTAAACAATTTGAATATTTTATTCTTATATCTTCAATTTCCTCTGATGAATCTATTAAAAGTAATATTAGATCAGCAACAAGCGACTCTTCTAAAGTTGATTTAAATGCATCAATCATGTAAGTTGGAAGTCTACTGATAAAACCTACTGTATCTACAATTAATATTCCTTCTTCTCCTATTCTATTTTTGTTATTATGAGAAATTTTGAATGATCTTGTAGTAGTTGAAAGGGTAGTAAACAACTTTGATGATGTCTCTTTAGATTCATTTGTAAGTAGATTAAATAACGTTGTTTTTCCTGAACTAGTATAACCAACTAGAGAAACAACAGGCATTCTTGTTTTCTGTCTTTGGTGTTGATATATATTGCGTTTTATTTTAGTATCATTTAACTTTTCTTTAATAAATGACATTTGTCGTTTAAGATCACGAAAATGTACATCTACTATGTATTCTCCCATTCCTCCTTTTCCTGCTCTTTCCTTACTATTACTCAACAATTTTGCATTCTCCCGTACACGTGGCATCTCATATTCAATTTCAGCTAATTGAATCTGTAACTTTGCTTCAACTGTGGTAGCTCGTGTGTAAAAGATGTCTAAAATTAGTCTTTCACGATCTTTGACAGAAACTCCTATCAATTTCTCAAGGTTATAGATCTGTTTTGATTTCAAATGATCATCAACAATTATTTCCTCTATTTCTTTGGCTTCTTTTACAAATTTTTCTATTTCTTCTGCTTTACCTGAACCTATTCCATATTTTGCATGATTAAAATATTTTTGTGTAAAAACCTTTACGATTTCATATTCTGGAATTGATAGTACAAGTTGTTTTGCTTCATTTAAGATAAAATCATCAGGGTATGTTACCAATATTACTTTAGTTAATTTCAATTTTCAATTAATCCTTATTGTCTTCTATACTATATTTGCACTTATGTCTTCTGGAACAAATGTATATCATATTATTTTTTTAATGGATGATTTAAATTCATCAGTGTTGCATTCTTCGACAGTATAGATACCTGAAAAACTTCGATATGGGTTTATATTTTAACATAAATATTATCATTAGTTTATTATCACTATTCTAAATGACAATATGGTGTTAGTATGCTATCTTCTCCTTAATTTTAACAATACAAATATACTCATATTTGACATATGATTATGCAATTTCATAGATAGTCTTATACCTTCTAAATGTAATTTTTATCACTCCTTTTTTCTCTCCAATTTATTTAGAGTTTGGTTTTTTTATAAAATTACTAAATTGGTAATATTACAGATATTTCTTTTTCACAGGTTTACAAATTAATAAATTCAAAAAGAACTACTTGTATCCTTAAATATTAAATATATTCAAAAGCTACAAATACTATAATTGTATCTCTCATCAATTAATTTACCAAATTCAGTAAACTCTAATAATTTATGCTGTGTTGCACAACTCATTACTGCTAACACATTTAGCTAACCTCTTGTAGTCCTATTATGTGAGAAATTGGAAGAATTACAAGAATCTCTGGTAAGGAGAGGAGAGATATTACTTGATTTTGATGTTATTGATAACTGGAATACAGAATTAATAGAGATGAATAAGAACAAAGAAGGTAGAAAGTTCGTATATCCAGATTCATTTATCAAGTTATTAGGATACATGAGAGCATACTTTCATTTGCCATACAGACAAACTGAAGGTGTAGTACGAGAACATGCTTCCAATACATTACCATCAATTCCTAATTATAGTAACATTAGCAGAAGAATAAATAGATTGGATATCAAAATAAACGATGATTCCATCAAATCTAATTTACAACATGCTGATAATTTTGTAATTGCAATTGATTCTACTGGTCTTAAAGTCACAAACAGAGGTGAAT
>JAATVJ010000085.1 GCA_014523515.1 Nitrososphaerales archaeon TH1177
GATTATTTGAACTATCCTGGAAAAGTTGGAGACAGTATAGTTTCTACGGTATTTGACGAATTTTTTTATGGACAAGAATTATTTTTAGAAAGATATAAAATTAAATCAAAATATTATTTTGGCAAACCGCTTATAGAAAATGATAGAATAGTGATTACAGATAATACAGTTATAAAATTAATAGAAAGATTTAACGATAAAATTGCAATGCTTTCAGGAAGAAGTAAGATTGCAGCAGCCTATGCCCTAGATAATAAATTTTATTTGTTAAACGAGAAGAATAGCGTATTTCTAGAGGATGAGGACAGAAAATTCTCTAAACCAAATCCATATGGATTAAAAAAAATAATAAATACAATTAACACAAGAAATAATATTCTCTATTGTGGAGACTCTGTTGAAGATCTAATAATGGCTAGAAGAGCAGAAGAAGAATTAAATCAAAAAAACTCTAACAAAACCAAAACTAATATATTTTTTTGTGGAATCTATGGTTGTAGTAGTAATACAGATGAATTAATTAGTAAGTTTATGGAGAAAAAAGCAGATATAATAATTAAAAGTGTAAATGATTTACCATATATATTAAATAAAGTATCATAAGGAATATTGTTAGTTGAATTCGGAACCTCTTGACTTGGATAAATCTCAGAAAAGAATATCAGTCAAAGATAGATGTACAAAAGAGACCGATGTAAGTGTGAGTATTAATATTGACGGCTCCGGGAATGTGGAAATTAAAACTGGAATTCCATTTATAGATCATTTAATCTCAACATTTGGAAAGCATAGTATGGTAGATATTTATTTAGAAGCAAAATCAAATGATAGTATTTCTCATCATTTAATTGAAGATGTGGCTATAACTCTCTCTCAGACTCTAAATGATGCGTTATCAAATAGAACACAAATTAGAAGATATGGATATGCAATAATTCCAATGGATGAAGTAATGGCAATTTCAGCAATTGATCTGATCAAAAGACAAGCCCAGAAAGTAAATTTAGGATTAACAAGGAAGGAAATTGAAGGTATTGCAAGAGAAGATTTGGAACATTTTATAGAAAGTTTATTACAAAATCTTAATGCATGTACTCATATTAATATACAATATGGCGAAAATGACCACCATAAAATAGAGGCAGCAATAAAGTCATTTGCAATAGCATTTAGAATGGCTTCAAATATAGATTATCAAAGAAACGATATTCCAAGTACAAAAGGAGTAATGTGAGATTGAATGATATTGCAATTTTTGATTATGGTGCAGGTAATCTTTATAGTTTAAAATGCTCTTTGGAAAGAAATGGAGCAACAAAAGTTTCTGTAATTAAATCTTTAAAAAGCATCCATAAGCATGATGGATTAATTCTTCCAGGAGTAGGGAACTTTGACCCTGCTATTCGATCAATACAACCATATATAAGCGATTTTAATAATCTGCTTGAAAAAAATTTTCCTATACTTGGCATTTGTCTAGGAATGGAAATGTTATTTAGTAATAGCGAAGAGGGAAAGTTAGAAGGTTTGAAAATTTTAAATGGAAGAGTAATTATGCTTCCAATAAAAAAGGTAAAAATCCCACATATGGGATGGAATAATTTAGAAATAACAGAAAAAGCATGTAAAATCCTACATGGATTAAATGAGGGATGTTGGGTCTATTTTGTTCATTCATACCATGTTGTGTCAAAAGATAAAAAAATAATAGTTGCTAATTCTCAATACGGAGGTACTATACCAGTAGTTGTAGAGAAAAATAATCTTTTTGGAACGCAATTTCATCCTGAAAAATCAGGTATAAACGGAGCGAAAATAATAAAGAATTTCTTGACTATATGTGGTGGTAAATATTGAATATAATACCTGCAATTGATATCCTAGAAGGAAAGGTAGTAAGATTAGTTAAAGGAGATCTTCAAAATAAAATTGTTTATAGTGATAATCCTATAGAAATTGCAAGAAAAATGGAAGCCCAAGGTGTAAATATAATTCATGTAGTAGATCTTGATGCTACTTTGACTACTGGATGGAATAATAATCAAAATAACACAGAAATTATTTTTAAAATAATAGATTCAATAAAAATTCCTGTGCAGGTAGCTGGAGGAATAAGATCTATTGATGCTATTAACAGGATGTTTGAAAAAAAAGCAGGAAAAATTGTTATAGGAACATTGGCATACAAACAACCTCAAGTGTTACAACAATTAAAGGATAAAGTAGAGAAAATAGTAATTTCAATAGATCAAAATAAAGGTATTGTCATGATTAATGGATGGAGGCAACCATCTGGATTTAAGGTAGTTGAAGCTATAAAATTATTTATGGCCAAGGGAGTTAAAGAATTTTTACTCACATCAGTGGACAGAGATGGAACTTTGAACGGCCCAGATTTAGATACACTTTCCTACGCTTCAAACATAAATGGAGCAAAAATAATTGCTAGTGGTGGAATATCTAGTATTGAAGATATAATAAGAGTCAAAAATATTGATTGTTCTGCAGTTATACTGGGCAAAGCTCTCTATGATGGAAAGATAGATGTAAAAAAAGCACTAACAGTAGTTTAAAAATGACTTTAGCAAAAAGGATTATTCCTTGTCTCGATGTAGACAATGGTAGAGTAGTTAAAGGTATTAATTTTAAAGAAGTGAAAGATGCAGGAGACCCAGTAGAATTTGCAAAAAAATACAGTCAACAAGGAGCAGATGAACTTGTTTTTCTAGATATAACTGCTTCAGAACAGAAACGAGACATTATTAAAAATGTAGTTCGAAATGTTGCTAGAGTTATAGACATACCCTTTACTGTAGGTGGAGGTATCAAAAAATTAGAAGATGCTAGAGATATTTTA
>JAATVJ010000015.1 GCA_014523515.1 Nitrososphaerales archaeon TH1177
CCCTTTTATGGAAAAAATTTCAATTGACTCTGATCGAGTAATAATAAAAGATAATAAAAGAAACAGAATAGCAGAAGTTATTTTAAGAAATGGAGAATTAAGGTGTTTATTAGATGAAAAAATAGATTGTGTTCATATAGGGTTTGTTTATTCTATTCCTGAAGTTTACATTGTACTAAACGATAAAGGAATGAAAGCTCCAAAATCATTGCATTGAAAATTTTTATAATTAAATTATCTTCCACATTGATAATCAATTTAAATAAATAATAAGAAATAATTAATATTTAGTTGGACAATATCTTTTTCTCAATTCCCTTATTACTTCAAATATTAGATTTATTTGGTGTAATGGTATTTGCTGTAACTGGTGCATTGAAAGCAATCAAATACAAGATGGATATTGTTGGCGTTATAATATTAGCTAGTAGCACAGGTTTAGCCGGGGGATTAATCAGAGATATTCTTTTAGACAGATTACCACCTAAAATTATATCAGATCCGTATTATCTAACTATTGCAGTATCTACAGGTGTTATTGTATTTTTTTTACATCCCTTTTTTAAGGAACGAGAAAATTTATTTTTAAAATTTGATGCAATAGGTTTAGGAGTTTTTAGTATCATTGGCTCCAGTATTGCTTATGAAATGTTAGGATTAAATTTTCTTGCTATGGCCATATCAGGAATTTTTACTGCCATTGGAGGTGGAATAGTAAGAGATGTTCTTGTTAAAGAAATTCCATTAGTATTTATTAAAGAATTATATGCATCAGCAAGTTTTTTAGGAATAGTAATATTTTTTATTCTAATATACTTTGATTCTAATTACAATATTTCCATGATTGTATGTATAGTTATCATTACATTATTTCGACTGTTAGCAATGAAATATAATTGGAATCTACCAAAAACGTATTTAAGGAAAGAAAGAGACTAATTACAAAATTGGATTTAATTTCTATAATAAAAAGAGTAAAAACGCCACCATGAATTCTTGAAAAGCATACTAGGCCAGTATCAAGAACCAAAAGCAAAGGCAGAATTCTAGTATAGGCATTTCCTTTAAATAATACCACATAGATCTCGCATCGGCAGCGATTAAGGTAGAACCTTTCCAGTTTTGAAAGAATAATTGGTATTTGGAGACATTAGTGTATGCAATTCAATCGCAAAAGGTCTTGGACTTTCAATATAACCTTTAGTCATAGAAACAATAGATAATGAATTATTTTTAATACTCTAAGCAGAATGCTTTCTTCCTTATATTGATGAAGATCCGTCTAATGAAAAAGAGGAATTAGATAATGAAGGAGTAATATTTGAGAATTTTAATACAGAAGAATCCATTAATGAAGTGGTAGTAGTAGTAATAGTAAGAAAACAGAATCTAATGAGCATTAAATTAGAGATAACATAACAGAGTCTTTGAATATATATTTAGTGATGGTAATCAATAAAAAAAGAGATTATTAGTGAAAAAGGTTGTAGCGACGATATAGAAGAGTTACCTATGAAGATAACGACAACAATGAGGATAATGACAACATAAACATAGATAATATTGAAACTAAATAAGATATAAAATTCATGAAAAGGAATTTATCTTGATCTTACAATATTATAAGTCATGAACTTTATAATATATTCTAAATATATAATTACATCTTTGATTATATTGTTTTTTTTAATTATACTAGTACCTACTGAATTATACGGAGAAGAATTTTCAATTTCAATTGTAGATCAAAAAATCTTTCAAGATTTAAATGGAGAGTGGAATTTAGTCGGTGTAGTACAAAGTAATGAAGGTACGCCTTTAGAAGTTAAAATAGGTGTAAATATAACTAAACCAAATAACGTATCTTCAATTTTAGCAAGTAACACATTTACTAATGTAATATATCCATATACAGCTGCCCCGTTTAAATTTACTATTAGCAGTAACGAATTATTTAAGGGATTGGCCTATCCTATTGAGACAAAAAAAATAGCAAAGCCATTCTTTATGGAGTTAAGACAGAATTATTCAAATTTTGCGACGGATGATGAAAAAGCTCTAGTGGGTACAATAAAAAATAAAGGCTCCAATATAATTAAAAATGTTGCAGTATATGCTTCGGTACATTCAATCAATGGTACTCAAATAGATTCTGTAAAAAGCACCGTAATTCCAGTAATTTATCCTAATGAAGAAATTAGTTATAAAATTATTCCTGATGATGCGATAAAGGATGATGTTTACTTCTATAGCTGTGCTGGATTGGATATCAATGCTCCTATATCTACACTGAGTATTGGAAATGGAGAATATATTGTTTTCAATTTAGAAAGTGTTTCTGCTATTAGCAACTTTAGATATGAAAATTCATCAGATAGTATTATTTTTGAAATTAAACCATATAATCCAGTAGGGGGACCAACAATCTTTCAAATTCCACAAATTTCTTCAAACCAAAAAATAGATATTTTTTTAGATGGGAAACAATATGAAAATAAAATAGTTACTATGGATGGTAAAACAATTAGTATGAATATATTTATTCCAAAAGACAAACATGAAGTAAAAATTTCAGGAATAAGAAATCAGCTTTAAATCTTTATAAGTAATATTTCATCGCTGTTAGATAAAGTCTCTCGTATTTTCTTTCCATTTTTATGTTTTATAACAATATCTTCTTTAGCGGTTATTTCTGAATTGTATTCTACGAAATAGAAACACGGTTTCATTTAATTATTAGTAGTTGTAGTAGTTAGATAACTGCTGAAATATTTTTTGAAAAGGCACATGACAAATATAATTTCAAAGCTAATAGATATAACATGAAGACGTTCTTTCCAACATAAGATAAGGAATAGTTTTCAAGATATAGTCATATCGGTAAATAAAGAGCCTAAAAAAATAGACAACAATCTACAAATAATAAAATTTCTCTTTTCATAAAAAATTTCATAAAAGTTACAATTTAATTCTATTTATTTATAAATAGTCAAAAAAAATATAAAAGCATCCAAAAGGACAAGAAATAAGAAAAATAATTTATATTTAAGGTATGAATATTTAGAGGAATCCAAAGCCTTAAAATATTTACAAAAATATTTTAAAAATAGCTAAAAACTATTAATATTTGTATTTTTGAATATAATGATATATGGATTATGATGATTTATGTAAATCTATATTAGATCTGGACTCTAAAATAAGATTTGCCGGAATATGTGATGAATCTGGAGAGATAAAACATGGTGGTCAAAAAGAAGGAATAGAAAATATCCTCAGTAATGAAGAAACAAGAAAATCAAATTTACAGGCTTTAGCAAGATGGGGATTGAGAAATTCCTTATCTTCGAAAATAGGAAGAGGAAAATATGCAATGGCAGAATATGAAAAAATTAAACGAATTACCATTCCATTAGATGATGATCATTTATTGCTTATTACTACAGAAGTAGAAGCAGATCATGCACAAATTATTAATAATGTCCTAAAGTTATTAAGTGTAAGTTCATAAATGGCAGAGGCTTTTGTTTTAATTACTTATTACAAAGGTCACGAAGAAAAAATATATTAAATGAATTAAACAGACTAAAAGCAATATTGACAGTAAACAGGATTCAAGGTCCGTATAATATCCTTATCAAAATAAAAAAAGTTGAGACAATTGATGGGATAAAGAAACAATTACATCAGAAATTAAAACAATTGATAAAATTGGTTATACTTTAACGTTGAAAGTTAAAATATGACGAGAATAAGAAGAAGCTCAATGCCATAAAACAATATAGCTATTATTTAATTCTTCTTACATCAGATAAATTTATATAAAAATAGTGTCTTAAAATAATTTTTTAATATTATATCAATTTTTCGGATTTAGTAATCCATTTTCCTGATTTTTTGTCTAAGATCAGATTGCCAATTATAGTCCCTTTTTTATATACTTTTGCTATTTCTTTATTAGCACCAATCAATGATAGAAAAAAGGAATCTTTTTGATGATAACCAGATTCAACCACTTTTGTTGATAATTTATTACTGGCTTTAATTATTAAATTCCTAGCAACAGACCAATCACCTTTCCAAGAAATAATTTCAAAATTACCAAAATTTTTGGTGATTAATAAATATCCTTCTAATTTTGCTTCGAATTTTTTCTTATTCTCCAATGCATAGGAATTCATCCATTTTAATGCTTCTTCTGCCTTTCGGTCCTCTATCCCAAAGTTGTCTGCATTTGCCAAGATATAGAACTTGGAGATATAGCTATTAAACAGTATCATTTTTATTTATTTAACAAATTTCTTTTTTTTGTATAATAAGAGAAAATTATTAAGTGTTTTTAGTTTTTAGTAAATTCAAAATTAATTATTCTAATCCGTTTAGGATCTCCATTAAATATTTGAAGAAGCGATGTCATATAATTTTCTTGATATCCTTCAAAGTCATTTAATACAATAAATCCTATTGACTGAAAAATTTGTTTTAAATTATCAACTTCTTTGTAAAAGTAATTATTAGATACAGGTTGAAATAATTCATCAGTTATTTCTGTTATTAGTATAAATAATCCTTTTTTCAGTAATTTTTTATAAGCAATCTTATAGAAAATTTCCCATTTTTCTCTATAATGTTTATCTATATATTTAGGATCAGGAAGAACCGATATAATTTTATAGATAGATTCATCTTCAAATAAAGGCAGAACATCCTCATATGAAAAATTTAGTAACATAACATTTGGCGATTTGATATTATATTTAGCTTTATTAAAATATTCTTCTTGTATTTCTATACCAATAAAGTAATAATCATGATTTTTTTCAGAAAGTGATTTTATTAAATTACCATCGCCTATTCCTAATTCCACGACTAATTTTTTATTTTTTGGAATATTATTAAGGAAACTTTTATTCATCATTAAGAAATAATATATATCGTATTTGTATTTTATCAAAATGCAATATAATTATAAATTTTTTCAATATTATTAATTTAAGAAATATTTAAAATACTTCATATGAAAAGGAGAAAATTTAAATTTATGGTTTAGAACATGATCAAAAACTATTATAATATAATTCTGCTTAAATTGAACCATCTTTCTAATGAGAATGGATTAAGACTATAGATTTATATTAATTAAAAAAATTGCAGCTAATAAGATATCTGTCCTCTTATTTCACCTTCGGGATGACCCCTGCTTTGAACATATACATGTGATTGACCACCTTTGAATACCTTGATTAAATCGTTAAATGATGAACCTTTGAATGGACCTTTTAGATCTTTTTCTTCTAATACTCCTTCAACTGACAAGCCAGGTCCTTCTCTACAATGTCCTTTTTCCTTTTTTTCATTACACAAGGATAAGACAGTAGGACCATTTTTACCCTGCTCTCCCAGACGTATTTGAATTATTTCTACATCATCACCATCTAGATAACTCATACCTTCCAAGAATACCTTAAAAGATAATTCCTTTGAAGAAGAATCAAAAGAAAGATATACTATACCACTAGAATCGGAATAGTCTCTATTATCAGATACAATTTGATATGGATCCAATTGGGCAGTAAATTTATTTTTGTATTTATATTGATTTTTATAAACATAATCATCTAAATAATTACTTTTATACTTTAAGTAACTAAATGATTGCGGATTGTTATTGTTATTATTGTTATTATTTAAAGCAAGATCATTACCATATCCATTAGTATTATGATTGTTAGTACCTTGATTAATATCATCATTATCATATATATTAGGAGAGAAGTAGTCATCATCAATTGCTATTTCTAAGTTTTGACTAATAGATTTATTTATTTCTTTAAATCCAACAACATTCTGATATGTTATGTAAAAAAGACTTGATAAAATAGAAATGGTAAAAATCATAATAAAGATAAATAATTTTGATTTCATATTACTAAATAATAAGTAAGATATTTGAAGAATTTGTTAAATCATCTAGTTACATATTGTAATATGATTTGACTCTTAATATGATAATATATTAGATTACATAATTAAATTTAAATAAAAAAAATTAATTTGTTTTATTTATAAATATCATGTATCTGTATCTAGAAAGAATTTTCTAGAAAATAGCATCAGGTAAATATATACTTAATAATCATAAATTTTAATTGATAATATTATATAATTATCAAATGCATCTATTGATTATTTTGTGATTTATGTAATTTATTAAATTCTTCAGTTATACTAATATTAACTAATTACTTTACATTAAGATATTGATATTTTTAACAAATATATTACTAGATTATGTTATTTAATTTATCATAAAGTTTTAAAATTTAATGTTTCTGTTTTGCCATATTTCTCCCAAAGATATTGAAATTTGGAAATTTTTTCTGGTATAAGATTACCATTTGGATCATAGAGTTTTGAAAAATTAGCACGCAAAATTAGATTTTCATTAGAATCAAAAAATCGAATACTAAAACTTTCACGATTGTGAGATGTATTAAATTCTCTTATGAACTTTGCACTTGCAACCTCATTTATATTGATATGAATATGCCATGGAGAACTTTCATCTCCAATTGTAGCCCACTGGTCTCTGATTTTAAATTTCATATTTTCTTGTAGCCGAGCTTCACATATTCCTCCAGAATTCTTAATAGAAAAAGTTATATCAGATTGTAGTAGAATATCACAAACTAAATTTTC
>JAATVJ010000086.1 GCA_014523515.1 Nitrososphaerales archaeon TH1177
AGTGAGAGCATTTCCATCAAGTACTTTAATAATTTCTTGTTTCTCCTCATCATCTATCCAAGGTCTATTAATAGGAATCAATTTTACTATTTTATGTGATTAAGAATATTAAATAAGTGTTTTTGGTAAAATCTATAATTTTATTTACCATTGTTATGTATCGTTATACACATTAAATTGCATTTAATAAAAATTTGGAAGATTAGACCATTTTTATAATAATAAATTATAATATTACAATACATTAATAAAACTAATGAATTTTAATAAAGGTTTTCTATAAAAAACATTGTATTAGTATATTATAATCCAATTAAAATGCTTTACAAATTGGTTAACTTAATAGTTATATAGGTATATGAGTATATTTTGAATTATTAAAATATAATAGTAGGCTATTCAACTTATCTTTTGTGCAGATGTGGCAGAGTGGTCTTCTATCCAGAACACAATAATGCGTCGGCCTTGAGCAATCTTCAAGGTTAAGAGCAAGCCGATTCGCCTTCGGGCGATCAGGAGTTCGAATCTCCTCATCTGCGCTTATATGTCAAAAGAATTACTAATTAATTCTAGAATTAGAGATGAAATTTATTAGACTTTAACAATTAAATTCGCATTAAAATGCATAAAAGATTAGTAGTGGTAGTAGCTATATTAGTCGTTACTAGTGCAATAGTTACTATTTTTATATCTCCTTTAGATACTACTGTTCCTATCCCAGAGCCTTCATTCTTGAATAATACAACAAATCCAAATAAAGGTATTGAGATAATTGCAGAAAATCTATCAACACCTTGGGCATTAGATATTGCAAAAGATAATAGAATATTTTTTACTGAACGTGATGGAAAGATCAGGGTAATTGATGCAAAAGGAATCCTTATTGATGAACCAGTAGCTTATATTAGAGTTGCCCAAAATGGGGGTTTAGGATTATTAGGAATTACTCTTCATCCTAATTTTACAGAAAATCATTTAATGTACATTTATCATAGTTACTTGAAAGATAATAAAATTTATAATAAAGTTTTACTTTTGAAAGAAAAAGATAATAAAATTATTGAATCTAATATAATAATTGATTCTATTCCGGGGTCACTATATAACAATGGAGGAAGAATAAACTTTGGACCTGATAAAAAGCTATATATTGCCACTGGTGATGCTTCTGATCCTCATTTAGCACAAAATCATTCTTCACTTGCAGGTAAAATATTAAGAGTAAATTCAGATGGATCTATTCCTTCAGATAACCCATTTAAAGACTCTCCTATTTATTCATATGGACACAGAAACGTTCAGGGAATTGCATGGCATCCCGAAACAAAACAAATGTATTCATCGGAACATGGTTCATCAGGATTTGATGAAATTAATTTAATCATTTCAGGAAAGAATTATGGGTGGCCAATGGAAGAATGTAAAGGAACAAATACTTCTGAAAAAGCTATTGTTTGTTTTAATCCTGCAGTTG
Organism: Nitrososphaerales archaeon TH1177; assembly: GCA_014523515.1. Classification (GTDB taxonomy): domain Archaea; phylum Thermoproteota; class Nitrososphaeria; order Nitrososphaerales; family Nitrososphaeraceae; genus TH1177. The sequence continues at coordinate 1,475 of JAATVJ010000086.1, forward strand.
CCCCTTCTGGTATAACGTTTGCTTCATCAGATAAACTAGGCTATAAAAATGATCTAATTGTAACAACTCTTAAAGGTTCTCATCTAAGACAAATAGATATCGAATCAGGAGAACAAAATAATATATTAGTAGGTTATGGTCGACTCAGAGATATTGTTGAATCTAATGATGGTACATTATATGTGCTAACTAGCAATACAGACGGAAGAGGAATTATCCAAGCTAACGATGATAAAATTTTAAAAATACTTAAACCATAACCTTATGTGGACAAAAAAAATAACAGTAAGAAAAATGATGACAAAAACGTCAAAAAATTTTATGAGTTAGAACATAAAGAACGTTTGGAATTTCTGAAAAAAGAAGCTCACATTACCGATCAAGATTCAAAAATATTTCAAGACTTTCCAAAGAATTTTAAATTTAATAAAGTTAATAATATGATTGAAAATGCAATTGGATTTATACCAATTCCATTAGGAATTGCTACTAATTTTGTTATAAATGGAAGAAAATATTTAATTCCAATGGCTATAGAAGAACCATCTGTTATTGCTGCTGCAAGTAAAGCCGCAAAAATTGCAAGTGTAAAAGGAGGATTTTTAGCTGAAGCAGATAATTCCATCATGATCGGGCAAATCCAATTAATTTCAAGAGATAAAAGCAATGATGATAAAGACAAATTTTTTAATAAGGAAGAAAGAGATAGAGTAAAAAAAATAATATTAAATAATAAAGAAAAGCTGCTGGAAATAGCAAATTCAAAAAGTAGATCTGTACATGCTATTGATTTACAAGTAAGGGAAATCTCTGATGAAAGTATTAATAAAATGGGATATATGATAATAATAGAATTAGTTATAGATACAAAAGATGCAATGGGAGCAAATGTAATTAATACAATGTGTGAATTAATTGCTCCAGAATTAGAAAAAATAACTAAATGTACAGTTATTTTAAAAATTTTGTCGAATTATTCAACAAAAAGAATGGCTAGATGTAAAGCTATTTTTCCAAAAGAGATGATTGGTGGCTCAAAAGGAATAGAACGAATTTTATATGCATTTGCATTTGCATATTCTGATATATATAGAGCTGTTACACATAACAAAGGTTTAATGAATGGAATTGATGGAGTGGCTATGGCAACAGGGCAAGACGTTAGAGCTATAGAAGCAGCTGCACATGCATATGCTTCTAAAGATGGAAAATATAGATCTTTGACTAAATGGTATAAATCAAAAGAAGGAGATTTAGTTGGAGAAATTGAGATTCCATTGGCTATAGGAATAGTAGGCGGAATAACCTCAGTACATCCATATGTAAAAATATCTTTGAAAATACTGAATATAAAGAAAGCCAAAGAGCTTGCTTTAATAATGGTAGCAGTAGGTCTAGCTCAAAATTTTGCTGCAATTCGTGCTTTAGCAGACGAAGGAATTCAGAAAGGACATATGAGATTACATGCAAGAAATATAGCCATAACTGCAGGAGCAACAGATGAAGAACAAATCAATATCATTGCAAGCAAACTTGTGGAAGAAAATAATGTTACTGTAAATAAAGCCAAAGAAATAATCGAATTAATTAATAAAAATGAAATTAGTAATAAGTAGATATATATCAGATAAGAAGAAAAAATTTTTGTTATAGTTATGGCTCATATAGTAAAATTTGCTGTGCCTAAGGGAACCATGGAAGAAGCAACATTTAAGATTCTCGAAGAAGCATGGCAAAAAGTAAGTGGAAGAGCACGAACTTATAGGATTAAATTAAGTGATCCAGATATAGAAGTTAAGCTTCTGAGGCCACAGGAAATTCCTACGTATGTACAAGAGGGATTATATGATGTTGGAATTACTGGAAAAGATTGGATTATAGAAGCAAATGCAGATGTAAAAATTTTGCTTGATTTAGAATATGGTAGAGTTAAACAAGTAATAGCCATACCAGAAAGCTTTCAATTTAATAATTTAGATGAAATGATTATAGAACATGTAAATAATGATAAACCACTAAGAATATCTGCAGAATATCTTACGACTACAGCAAATTATGTAAAATCCAAACTTGCCTACCAAAAATATTTTGGAAATAGCGATCCTATGATTATTACTCCTTGGCTTAGGATTGGTGAAAACAAAAAGATTCAAATTTTTCTCTCATTTGGGGCTACAGAAGCCAAGCCACCTGAAGATGTAGATGCTATATGTGATATTACTGAAACTGGAACTACTCTAGCTCAGAACAATTTGAAAATTATAGATACAATTATGGAATCTACGTCTGTTCTAATTGCAAATAAAAATTCTCTTAAAGATAATAAAAAGAGAGAGAAGATAGCAGACATGATTGCATTATTAAGAGGGGTAGTAGAAGCACGTAAAAAGCTGCATATCTTTGTTAATGTTAAAAAAGAAAATTTAGATAAATTACTTTCTACTTTACCAGCATTAAAGAGACCTACAGTTAGCAATTTAAGCGAAGAAGGATGGTATGGAGTGAATACCATAATAGATAAGAACGAATTTATAAAAATTGTTCCAATTATGAGAAAATTAGCACAGGGTTTAGTAGTATCAGAACCAAGACAAATATTACCATTAGAAGAAATCAACATAGATAAAGAAGAATAATTGAAGAGAATAACAATTAAAAATGCTAAATTAGATGTAGATAGTATACGTTATAACATATCTAGTAATTTTTCTGAAGATGCAATTAAAAAAACAGGACAAATTATAGAAAATGTTAGAAAGTATGGCGATGATGCTATAAAAAAATATACTTCTGAATATGATAAAGTAGAACTCGATTCATTTAAGGTTAATAATGAAGAAGTAGAAGAAGCATACAATTGTATTTCTGATGATCATATTAAAACTATTAAACTTATTAGAGATAGACTGATAAGAAATGAGACTATTCTTTTAGAACATCTTAAAGAAATATCATATTTATATCCACAAAGTGAAAACATACAACGCATTATTCAACCTATTTCTAGTGTTGGTTGTTATGTTCCTGGAGGATCTGCCAGATATCCAAGTACACTAATAATGTGTGTAACACCAGCAAAATTAGCAGGAGTTAAAAGAATAGTAGCAATATCACCAACTAAGACAGATGGAAAAATAGACCCCCTTACTTTAGTTTCTGCTGATATTTGTGGAGTTAATGAGATATACAAGGTTGGAGGAGCACAAGGCATTGCAGGATTGGCATTTGGAACTGACAGTATCAAAAGAGTAGACAAGATTGTAGGTCCAGGTGGAATGTATGTAACAATTGCAAAATTATTAGTTTCGAATGTAGTATCAATAGATATGTTAGCAGGTCCTACTGAATTAGTAATTTATGCAGATGATAAATCTAATGCAAAATATGTTGCTTTAGACTTAATTTCTCAATCAGAACATAGTAAAGATACATTGTGTGGACTAGTAACTAATTCACATGAATTTGCAAACAAAGTTGAAGAAGAAATTAATAGCATTTTAGCAAGAAAGATCTCACGTCAGGAAATAGTTACAAATAGTCTACATGAAAATGGATTTATTGCCATATCTGAAAATGAAGATTTAGCAATAGAATTTCTTAATGAAATAGCTCCAGAACATTTACAAATTATGGCCAAAAATGAATTAAAAATAGTTAAAAAAATTACATCTGCAGGACTTGTTTTAGTTGGAGAAAATACTCCATCTGCTGCGAGTGACTATTGTCTAGGATCAAATCATGTTCTTCCTACTATGGGATTTGGTAAATCGAGAACATCTTTATCAATATTGGATTTTGTTCGAATTTCAAATATAGTGCAAAGTTCAAAAAAAGAGATTGAGGAAATTGAACCCTTTGTCAAGATAATAACTGAAGAGGAAGGATTAATTAATCATTATAAAGCTGTTAAAGAAAGAGTAAGAGACAGCTGAAATCAAAAAAACAGAAGATGATTGGTAATATATGGATAAATGGTTTGAATCAAAATTAATGGAAATAGGAAAACTAAATTGTTATATAAAACCAGTAAAAAGTAAAGGATTAAAACTTGATGCAAATGAAAATCTTGTTTTAAAAAAAAACTTTATCAAAAAAATAGCAATTAAAGCTATACAAAAAGAGGATTTAAGAAAATATCCCTTACAACAACTTGATAATTTTTATTTACAACTTTCAAAATACACTAAAATAGATAAAAAAAATCTAGCTATTGGAAATGGCTCAGATCAAATAATAGATTTAATCCTATCAGCCTTTGGAAAAGAAAAAAGAGTAACTACCTTTACTCCTACTTTTTCTTATTTTATTGATAGGTGTCAATTATATTCTATGAAAATAGACAAAATACCTCTTTTACAAGATAATTCTATTGATAAAAAAAAATTTATTCAAAGTGCAAAAAAATCTGAAATAATATATATTTGTTCACCAAATAATCCTACAGGCAATCAATTCGATAAGGAATTATTAATAGATATATTTAAAAATCTTGATGATAAGTTAATAATTTTAGATGAAGCATATATAGATTTTGCTAACTACTCTTTTTTTTCTGAAACAGTCAAAAGTCAGAATATTATAATATTAAGAACATTATCTAAAGCATTTGGATTAGCAGGAGCAAGATTGGGTTATTGTATTGCTAACGAAAATTTTTCATCTATATTTAAGAATATTATACAATATCCTTATGCAATAAATAATATTTCTTTGAATATAGGAAATGAAATATTAAAGAATTCTAAATATATTGAAAAAACTATTAAAATTATTAAAAAAGAACGTAAAAGAATAGTAGACTATTTAAACAAAACAAATAATGATGAGCTAAAGGTTTTTCAAACTGATTCCAATTTTATTTTTTTTCAAGTTTCTGACATCAATAAATATGAACGTATTTTAACTCAATTAAAAAAAGATAAGATATCAGTTAAAGCAATAGGAATGATAAAAGATAGAGAAGGAGGTCATATCAGGGTAACTATTGGAACAAAAAGGATGAATAATAAATTTCTAAGTTCATTATCTAAGGTAACATAATGTATCAAAAGATAAATAATAATAATTTTATTCTTACAACAAAAAAATACTTTAATATTGGTTGTATTATTTTTGATATCGATGGAGTTTTAATTGATGTAACAAAATCTTATAATGAGACAATAAAAAATACAATTCAATTTGTCGTTGGAAGCATAATCAAAAGAGACAATTTGAAAGATTTAGTTACAGATAAAATAATTTTGAAATTTAGACAAACTGGAGGTTTTAACAATGACATTGATACAAGTTATGCAATTAGCTTGGCACTATTATCATATCCTGAACTTGAAAATTCTGATCTCGAAAATTTTTTGATTGAGGTAGCAGAACATGCTGATGAGACTGGAATAGATTCAGTTGAAAAATACATTAAAAAATTAATATCAAATAAAATCACCTCTTCTAATCACTCAATCAGTATTCATAAAATTCTCGATCATTTGAATTATCCAGGAAATATTGGAGATAGTATAATTTCTACTGTATTTGATGAATTTTTTTATGGGCAAGAATTATTTTTAAAAAGATATGGAATTAAACCAAAATACTATTTTGGAAAACCATTCATCGAAAACGATAGAATAGTGATTACAGATAATACGATTAGAAAGATAAAAGAAAGATTTAATGGTAAGATTGCCATGGTTTCAGGCAGAAGTAAGATTGCAGCAGCCTATGCACTAGATAATAAATTTTATTTGTTAAATGAGAAGAATAATAGTGTATTTCTTGAAGATGAGGATAGAAAATATGCTAAACCAAATCCATATGGATTAAAAAAAGTAATAAACAAAATTAATACAAGAAATGATATTCTCTATTGCGGAGACTCTGTTGAAGATTTAATAATGGCTAGAAGAGCAGAAGATGAATTAAATAAAAAAAACCTTAACAAAACAAAAACTAATATTGTTTTTTGTGGAATATATGGCTGTAGTAGTAATCCACATGAGTTAATCAATGATTTTATGGAGAAAAAAATAGATATAATAATTAAAAGTATAAATAATTTACCACATATATTAAATAAAGTATCATAGGAATATTGTTAGTTGAATTCGGAACCTCTTAACTTGGATAAATCTCGAAAAAGAATGTCAACCAAAGAAAGATTTACAAAAGAGACCGATGTAAGAGTGAGCGTTAATATTGATGGTTCTGGGAAAGTTGAAATTAAAACTGGAATTCCATTTATAGATCACTTAATTTCAGCTTTTGGAAAGCATAGTATGGTAGATATTGATTTAGAGGCAAAATCAAATGATAATATCGCTCATCATTTAATTGAAGATATTGCTATAACTCTCTCTCAGACACTAAATGAAGCACTATCAAATAGAACACAAATTAGAAGATATGGATATGCAATAATTCCAATGGATGAAGTAATGGCAATCTCAGCAATAGATCTAATCAAAAGACAATTTCATAAAGTAAATTTAGAATTAACAAGAGAGGAAATAGAAGGAATTGCAAGAGAGGATTTGGAACATTTTATAGAAAGTTTAATACAAAATCTTAATGCATGTACTCATATTAATATACAATATGGCGAAAATGACCATCATAAAATAGAGGCAGCTGTAAAGTCATTTGCAATATCATTTAGGATGGCTTCAGGTATAGATCAAAGAAATGATATTCCAAGTACAAAAGGGGTAATGTAATATTGAATGATATTGCAATTTTTGATTATGGTGCAGGTAATCTTTATAGTTTAAAATGTTCTTTGGAGAGAAATGGAGCAAAAAAAATTTCAATAATTAAATCTTTAAAAAATATTAATAGATACGATGGATTAATTCTTCCTGGAGTAGGTAATTTTGATCCGGCTATTCAATCGATAGAACCGTACAGAAATGATTTTGATAATTTAATTGAAAAAGATTTTCCTGTATTTGGCATTTGTTTAGGAATGGAAATGTTATTTAATAATAGCGAAGAAGGAAAGTTAGAAGGTTTAAAAATTTTAAATGGAAAAGTAATTATGCTTCCAAGGAAAAAGGTAAAAATACCTCATATGGGATGGAATAATATAGAAATTACAGATAAAAAGTGTAAAATTCTACGTGGATTAAAAGATGGAAGTTGGGCCTATTTTGTTCATTCGTATCGTATTGTTCCAAAAGATAAAAAAGTAATAGTTGCTAATTCCCAATATGGAGGAAATATACCAGTAGTTGTGGAGAAAAACAATCTTTTTGGAACACAATTTCATCCTGAAAAATCAGGTGTAAATGGAGCAAAAATAATAAAGAATTTCTTGAGAATGTGTGGTGGTAAATATTGAATATAATACCTGCAATTGACATACTGGAAGGACAGGTAGTAAGATTAGTTAAAGGAAAACTTCAAAATAAAATTGTTTATAGTGATAATCCTATAGAAATTGCAGAAAAATTGGAAACTCAAGGTGCAGATATAATTCATGTGGTAGATCTTGATGCTACCTTGACTACTGGGTGGAATAATAATAATAATAATACAGAAATTATTTTAAAAATAATAGATACAATAAAAATTCCAGTACAGGTAGCTGGAGGAATAAGATCTATTGATGCCATTAAAAAAATGTTTGAAAAAAAAGCAGAAAAAATAGTTATAGGAACATTGGCATACAAACATCCACAAGTATTACAACAATTATCAAAGGATAAAGTAGAAAAAATAGTTATTTCAATAGATCAAAATAAAGGTATTGTCATGATTGATGGATGGAGGCAACCATCTGGATTTAAGGTAATTGAAGCTATAAAGTTTTTTATGGCCAAAGGAGTTAAAGAATTTTTACTCACAACAGTTGACAGAGATGGAACTTTGAATGGTCCAGATTTAGATACGCTTTCCTATGCTTCAAACGTAAATGGAGCAAAAATAATTGCAAGTGGTGGAATATCCAGTATTGAAGACATAATTAGAGTCAAAAACATTGGTTGTTCTGCTGTCATATTAGGTAAGTCTATCTATGATGGAAAAATAGATGTAAAAAAGGCAATAGCAATAGTTTAAAAATGACCTTAGCAAAAAGAATTATTCCATGTCTTGATGTAAACAACGGTAGAGTAGTTAAAGGCATTAATTTTAAAGAAGTAAAAGATGCAGGGGACCCAGTTGAATTTGCAAAAAAATACAGTCACCAGGGAGCAGATGAACTTGTTTTTCTTGATATAACTGCTTCAGAGCAAAAACGAGACATTATAAAAAATGTAGTACGTAATGTTGCTAAGGTTATAGATATACCTTTTACTGTAGGTGGAGGTATCAAAAAATTAGAAGATGCTAGAGATATTTTGTTAAGCGGAGCTGATAAAGTTTCAATTAATACATCTGCTGTAAAAAATCCAAAATTAATTACAGAATTAATGTCTATTTTTGGAAAACAATGTGTAGTAGTAGCAATAGATGTTAAAAAAAATTATTCTTATGCTGATTCTAGAAAAATTTTAAAAGATAACAAAGAGCGTAAAAGAAAACAAAATAAGCCTTATTGGTTTGAAGTTATGATATATGGAGGAAAAGAAAGAACAGGAATAGATGCAATAGAGTGGGCCAGAAAGGTAGAAGAACTTGGAGCAGGTGAAATCCTTTTAACAAGTATTGATGCAGATGGAACAGAAGAAGGATATGACTTAGAATTAAACAAAGCTATTTGCAGAGAAGTAAGTATACCAGTCATAGCCTCCGGAGGATGTGGAAAACCAATACATATGGTAGAAGTTTTTCAAAAAACAAATGTAGATGCAGCTTTAGCAGCATCTATATTTCATTATGAGAAGTCAACTATTAAAAATGTAAAACAGTTTTTAAAAAGAAATAACATACACGTAAGAATATGACAAAAACTTATTTTCAATGCAAAATTTTTATTTATTGTATCAGATTATACAATTAAAAGTATAATAGTAAAAATTAAACTACCTTAAAATTTATTATTTATTTATTTAAACCTTGTAAATGACCTTCTTGTTCTAACTTATCAGCATGAGCCGCTATATATCTCCAAACAATATCTGCTTTCTCAGATTGAAAATCCCAAGGTGCAAGTAGCACCAGATCATTTTCTCTTATCCACATTCGTCTTTTGATTTTACCTCTAATACGACATGTACGTACTTTACCATCGGTACATTTTACAATAACATTATCGCCTCCTACTAGCTTTATAACTCTACCAAACATTTCTCCTTCATGAGGCATAACAAGCTCTTTTAGTTCAGCCTCATTCAAGACTTTTCTTTTACCTAAATCTAATCCTTCCTTAAATATATAAAAATAAAGTAATTTAAAAATGTATTGTCTTTTGATATGATAGATTTCTAAAAATCTAAAATAAAATTATCAGTTATAGATATGAATAAATTGTAAAAGAAAGTTATGTTACTAAAGAGATTCAAATGTAATATATTAGAGAACATGTGTAATTAAATTAAGGTAGTTAATCATTTTTAAAGAAATCATACATATATCAAATATTTGTAAAAAATATTAAAATTATCAACATGCAAAAGTTAATTTAGTATTCTATATCCATTTTATTAAATTGAATGCTATTTATTCAGAAGATGAAAGAAAAACTATTCTAGATAGCTTTATGAGAGAATTGTATTTTAGAGATAAAGATGCCATTATGAATGATAAAACTAATATTTTCACAATTAAAGAAATTTGGAAAGCAGTATTATATTCATATGATTATTCAGATATCGAAAATGAAATAAAAGAAATTTCTAATAAACAAGAATCCGATATAGAATTTATTGGGAAAATCGAAGAAGGAAGAATTCGTTTAACTGAACGTGGAAGAAATAAATTTATAGGTTTATAAATTATAAATAACTTTTATTATCATATAAAATAAATGTAAATTAGTTTTTGAACCTCTTTATTTTTAATTGCATTAACAAAAGTTTAGTATATAATTAAATAATTATTGAGAATATATAAAAAAATCATTTATCTATAGATATTAAAGCAGTATATCTAAATAAAACATAAAAAAGAAAAATTATAGATTATTATATATACATTTATAAATAAAGAATTATTGTTAAAGAAATCTATTTTACTCAAACTTCAAATATTAGAAAAAGTAAAAAACTTTAGAACCATGACTTGAATTATCTTTTAGATTATTATTAATTCTTTATAATCATATAATATTATCAAGTTCTCTTAGTTTATATTATATCAATAAGCATTGGTAACTAAAAGAAGAATAAAAATTGAAATTGATTTTTTCTATTAATTATATTTATACCACCATTCCAACCAAATATAGTATAATCAAAATTATACCTATCACTAAAACAATAGAGCCTATGATATACATTAATCGTGCGGGAAGTGAAGGAAGAAGTCGGTTTAAAAATATCAAAATTATTCCAATTATTATTAATGCAATTCCAGTTCCTAATGATACCATTCTATTCTATTATAATTATTAATGTTTATATATGTTATATAGTACACTGTTAATAAAATAACTACTACTGACAAAATAGTTATAGAATTGCTCTTAATTTATAATGATTAAATGTGAATTCTATATCTTTCCAGATCAAAAAATTTAGTAGCATTATGATATTATTAAATCTGAAAAACTTGAATTTAGGTCCATTTATTAAAAATTTATAAATTCTATTAATTATATTTATAGTATATACAGTAGTAACAATACTAATCTATTTGTCTAATAAAGGATTTATATATTATAATCAATATAAGAAATTAAAACCCTTAAAATACATGGTAAATAAAGAAGTAATATAAAACAAAGCTTGATGAGACTCAGACTTGAAATTGCAGCTCAAAAGGCAGTAGAAGAACTGCAATCTTGATGACTAATGTTAGAGGAATATATAAAAAATGTCTCTATAAAATATCAAATTATATCAGTAAATGATAAAGATCTATTCAAATTATGATTATAGATTATTATTATTTAGAAAATAGTATTATTTTGATATCTATGAATCAAATGGAACTAAAAAATTTATTTAAG
>JAATVJ010000087.1 GCA_014523515.1 Nitrososphaerales archaeon TH1177
ATATTGAGCTGTTGAACTTTGTATAATACTTAATATGATTAGTAAAGATATTGATAGAATCCCTAGAACTAGTATGCTATTGTTCTTTTTCGTTTCTCTCAATTTTCTTATTTGTATTTATTATTTTGATTCTTAAAAACATTTGCATTAATAGTTTTAATGGTGTATAATTAAGTCAAATAAAAGTAAAATAAGTTGTTTTGTAAAGAAAATTCTATTTTAAGATAGAAATAAAGTTTTTTTATTATACAAATCTTGTTTGATAATATACCAATTAGCCTATATTTTCTAATCAGATTTACTTTTAATATGATAAACAGGAAAAAATATTTGATATCGTGTTTAATATATAGTTTTAAACTACTTTAAAGTATTCCAACAGCGATTTGATTAAAAAATATATGCTAAATGGTATAATAACATAATAAAGAAGTATTATTAATATAAATATATCAACAATAGTTAGAAATCTTCTAAAAAGAAGGATTATTATTTGAATTTTCAATTTTTTTCCAAAATATTTTAATTGTTTAATATATTTTATACCATAGTATAAATAAAATGTCAGAATTAGACCAATTTTACAATAATTCTTCTTTGAGTACTGACTTTTATGAATTAACTATGGCGTCTGCATATTTTTCTTCACATCAAACTGATAAATTAGCTATATTTGAAATGTATGTAAGAAGGCTTCCAAAGAATAGAAACTATCTGGTCGTTGCAGGATTGAAACATGTTATCGATTTTCTTTTAAATCTAAAATTTAAAACTGAACATATTAACTTTTTAAAAACTCATGATATATTCAAACGATCAGAAGAAAAATTTTTTGACTACCTTTTAAATTTCAAGTTTACTGGTAATCTATGGGCAGTTCCAGAGGGATCTATAATTTTTGCCAATGAACCAATAATACGAATAGAAGCACCAATTATTGAGGCACAAATAGTTGAGACTTTTATTTTATCGGTAGTAAATTTTCAAACTCTAATTGCATCAAAGGCTTCGCGAATAGTTAATGCTTCTTGTGGTACTCCTGTAATCGAATTTGGTTTTAGAAGAGCACATGGGCCGCTAGCCGCATTATTAGCCAGTAGATCAAGTTTCATTGCTGGATGTTTGGGAACATCCAATACATTAGCATCATATGAATTTGGAATTCCAAGCAATGGAACGATGGCTCATTCATTTATAATGAGCTTTGAAGATGAAGAATCAGCATTCAAAGAATTTATAAAAATATTTCCAGATGGATTTCTACTAGTAGACACATATGATAGTATCAAAGCAGTAAAAAAGATAATTCAAAATAAAATAAAATGTAAAGGATTAAGATTAGATAGTGGCGATCTTGTGAAATTAAGTAAAGATATAAGAAAATTACTTGATGATGAAGGATATTATTCAACTAAGATTATGGCAAGTGGCGATTTAAATGAATATATAATAACTGATCTGAAAAATAAAAAAGCTCCAATTGATTTTTTTGGAGTAGGAACAGAATTAACAACTTCAAGAGATGAACCCGTTTTAAATGGCATTTACAAGTTAGTAGCTATTAAACAATATTCTAAAACTAAAAACAAATATGAAATATTCTATAAAATGAAAACCTCCATTAATAAAATTTCTTATCCTGGCCCCAAACAAGTTTTTAGGTTTGAAAAAAATAATCATATTATTAAAGACATAATTGCCTTAGAAGATGAGAAAATAGATAATGCAACTCCACTTTTGTTTCAATATCTAAAAGACGGCAAATTAATACAAAAATTGCCAACTTTATTTGAGATTAGAAAATATCATCAAAAACAAATAGCATTACTGTCAGAAAGATTTAAAAAAATAAGCAATGAAAAAGTGGAATATCCAGTTTTCTTAAGCAAAAAACTAAAGAAGATAATGAAGGAATTACAGAAGAATGAATCTACTTAAGCTAGGAAGAATACCGATCGTATAAATAGAAAATCCACCATTATTATCAATAGTGAGAGATTTATGAATAACAGATATGCTATTTTGGTAATAGATATGTTAAATGATTTTATTAATGGAAAATTACGACTAGAAGGAGTTGAAAAAATTGTACCAAATATTCAAAAGTTACTTGATTTTGCTAGACACCATAATATTCCAATAATATATTGCAATGATTCGCATCTTCCAGAAGATAAAGAATTAAAAATATGGGGAAAACATGCAATGAAAGGAACTAGGGGAGCACAAGTCATTAAAGAATTAAAGCCTATGCCAAATGATCATGTAATAACAAAGAATACTTACAGTGCATTTTTTAATACGAAATTAAAAGATTTGTTACAATCTTTTTATCAAGGACAAGGTGCAAATTCTCTTATAGTAACAGGTATTCATACAGATATTTGCGTTAAGCATACTATATACGATGCTTTTGTAAACGGTTATGATATAACAATTGCGGAAGATGGAGTAAAGGCACTTCCATTAGTAGATAAAAGAATATTAAAATACATGAAAGAAAAATATGCTATTGAAGTCAAAAAAATCAAAGACATCGTACGTCAAACTTTACAATTTACAGTGCATTAATCGCTATAAATAAAAATTGTTTGTTAACATATCTATTTCTAGTTTAAAAAATATTCAAAATACAGGAATTATATATGTTCCTGTCATTGAGGATATTTATACTTCATCACATAACACATTTCTTTATAATATGACCTTAAAAAAGAAGACAAAAAATACAAATTATTTATCTAATGTTGATTAAATATAATATTTTATCTTACAACTAAAACAGGACAATGTGCATATGTAACTACACCAGATGCAGTACTTCCTAATAATAGTTTTTTAACTCCAGTTCTACCTCGAGTTCCAATGACTATTAGATCTATATTTTCTCGTTCTGAATATTCAATTATTTCTTTAACAATCGATTCTTCAGCAATTACCACATCTGTTTTGAATTCTACATCAATTTTTTCTCTCACCTCTTCAAACCATTTTTGTGCTTCGATGTATGCAAATTGAAGAACTTGATCGAATGGAGAATTCATCTCATAATCTTTTTTACTCATAAAGAAGTCATATCTTATCGAAGAAGGTACAATGTGTAATGCTATTAATTTAGAATTAAATCTTTTCACTATCTGAACAGCATATTTTAATGTTCTTATGGAGAATTCCGAACCATCTACCGGAACAAGTATATTTTTAAAATTGACATTGTAAGACAATACAAATAATTAAGAATTATTAATTAATATATTGTTATTTATTATATTCACAGGAAAAAAATTTAATTTATTAAAATAATGTATTACTAATAAGAATTAACAACTATAAAATAAATAATTTTATTATTATTATTATACCTCTTGTTACATAAATAATTTTTTTAAGAGTGCATAATTATATTATCTTATTTCTTGATTTTACATAGCAAGAACTTAATTCAAAAGATAATCAAAAATTTTTTATTATTTTTTCAAAAAGAATTTTAAATCTTTAATATTGTTAAAATATTAAACAATAATTACAATAATGATATGATGATTTAGTACCTATATTTTATGAGTGTACTTTTAGCTAAGTATATTGAGCAAATTTACAGATAGTTATACAAATAAGGACAAAAGTCAAAAATTACCTTAAAAAAGATTTTTAAAGATAACCTTAAGTTGTTTTAAAGGTCAATATTAATTTTGAATTATTAAATTTATCTTGAACCAATCTTTTTATCATTTTAAATTTATTCTATCTTATGGATTTTCAAGAATTTAAGAACAAAAAGGAAGAACATCTTGTTGGGGGAGGAATAGAAAAGCAGAAACAACGTAAACAAAAAGGAAAAATGAATGCATGTGAAAGAATGTATTCTCTATTTGACTCTAAATCATTCGTAGAATTAGATCCTTTTGTAACTCATGAATGTTTTGACTTTGGGATGGAAAGGAAAAAGATTCTAGGAGATGGAGTCGTTACAGGATATGGATTAATTAATAGTCGATTGGCTTATGCTTTTTCTCATGATTTCACTGTATTTGGTGGTTCATTAAGTTTGCCATTTGCTCATAAAGTATGTAAAATCATGGATCTAGCATTAAAACAAGGAGTACCAATAATAGGAATAAATGACTCTGGTGGAGCTCGTATACAAGAAGGCATTGCAAGTCTTGCAGGATATGCCGAAATTTTTCATAGAAATGTCAAAGCTTCTGGAGTTGTTCCCCAAATATCTTTAATTATGGGTCCATGTGCAGGTGGCGCTGTTTATTCTCCTGCAATAACAGATTTTATAATAATGACTAAATCTTCATTTATGTTTGTCACTGGACCTGAAGTTGTAAAAGAGGTAACTAAAGAAAATGTAAGTTTCAATGATTTAGGTGGAGCACAAATTCACAATGAAAAGAGTGGCGTTGCACATTTTGTAGCAGAAGATGAACAAGAATGTTTTAGAATACTACATACACTTTTATCATTTATTCCTTCCAACAACTTAGAAATTCCTCCCAGAATAGATACTAAAGATGATCCTCTGAGAGAAAATGATGAACTGAATTTTTTTCTTCCATCCAGTCACACTAAACCATATGATATGGAATCACTTATTCGAAAAGTTATAGATAATGGTGATTTCCTAGAAGTCCAAAAATATTGGGCAAGAAATATAATAATAGGTTTTGCAAGACTAGATGGAAATTCAATAGGGATAGTAGCTAATAATCCTGAAGTACTAGCAGGAGTTTTAGATATCAATTCCTGTGACAAGGCAACTAGATTTGTAAGATTCTGTGATTGTTTTAATATTCCATTAGTTGCATTAGTAGATGTGCCTGGCTTTCTCCCTGGCACCGATCAGGAATGGGGCGGCATTATTAGACACGGAGCAAAACTTCTTTATGCATTTTCAGAGGCAACTGTACCCAAACTCACTGTAATTATCAGGAAAGCATACGGTGGTGCCTATTGTGTAATGAATAGCAAGCATATAGGAGCTGACTATAATTTTGCATGGCCTAGCGCAGAAATTGCAGTTATGGGACCTGAAGGTGCATGTAATATAATATTCAAAACTGAAATTGCTAATTCCTCAAAACCTAATGAAAAAAAGGTAGAATTAGTGGAACAATATAGAGCAAAATTCTCAAATCCTTACATTGCAGCTTCAAAAGGATATATAGATGATGTTATAGAACCAATAGAGACAAGAAAGAGATTAATTTCTGCTCTTCATTCTATATATAGAAAAAGAGAAGAAGGTCCAAGAAGAAAACATGGCAATATTCCCATGTAGCTTTAATCTTTTTCTTAATTTTAATAAAATGGCAAAATTATCAATTTTATATAGTATTATTAATATTCTGATAGAATCTTTAAGGTTTTTTCTAATTACTAAAATATAGTTGAGGGGAAGATACAGTTTCATTGACAATTTTAAGAAATTCGAGTATCGAGGTAGGTTTTCTAATGAATCTGAATTGAGGAATGCATTTTAATTCTTGGCAGCACGATGTGATAATTACTTTTAAACTTTGATTAATTTCTAAAAGTTTCATGGCCAATAATAGACCATTCATTTGTGGCATTTGATAATCCGTAATTAGTAATGAGTAGTTACCTGGATTTTCCTTAATATGCTCATAAGCTAAAATTGGGTCAGTGAAACTACAAACATCATAGTCACTTGTCTTTAAAGCCTCACTAAATAAATCTGCCAAATCTGATTCATCATCCACGACTGCTATGGACTTGAGCATAAGTAATTGATTATATAATCTTTTTACTTAAAAATAACATGTGTACACTGCACCACTGTGCAATCACACTGGATTTGTTATAGTATTATAGTTAATTTAGACTTATTGTATTGAATCTGAGTAAGAATAATAGAAATATTCTATCCTCTATATTACATAATTATTTATCTATAATATAAAATAATATTATATGATGTACTACAAAAAGATGATATAGATGCAAAAAAAGAGTCATAATCTTTTCCAATTGATTAATTCGTGTAACTGAAGCAAATAACTCAATCTATCAAGACAGCATAAACAAGTAATAGATGAATATATGTATTAAATTAATAATAATAATGGTATTTAACATTACAAAAATATGAATATAAAATCTTTGGACGAACCTCAGCAAATACTGAAAAAAAGAGACACTAAATACTAATATTAAGATTTATAAAATTATTGTAATAAAATAATTGATTTATTGTTCAAAGTATTAAGAAAAATTTGGGAGAACATAACATATTTAGAATATTAGAAATCTTGAGTCATTAGTTTCACGATATATATTAATATTTGAGTGAGTTATTCTAAATGTAGACTTCTGCAATAACACAATTTTCAGTTGTATAAAATTTAGCTTCAATATGTGCAATATTATAAAAAATAAGAGTTAAAAGTTCCTTTGCAAAAAGTGACCAATATTCTCCTAAATCATGTTGTATCATAAAAATATGCTTTCTTCCAGATTCTATCCTATGATCAGAAGTTATGCCAGAAACTTTCATATATTCTTCCAATACTGAAAGGACAGACCAAAAGTCAAATTTTTTTTTCATAACTATTACACAATCTTTAATGTTAGAGAATGCGATTTCCGCTGCATATTTTATCAATTTTTCTCTATAGGTTTTAATAGGAATACCATTAGATTCTGCTAATAGCATTGTTTCATGGATCAGCGAAGATAGTAATATTTTGGGAACAGGTATTAATCCTAGTTTACGTTCGTATTTACCCCATTCAATATATTCTTTTAAAATCTGATTTACAAGAACATTTAAAGAAGTTTCATTTTGATTAGCCTCACGTTGTAATTCACCAAGTACAAAAGAATCTAATCGAAAAGTTGTACTTTTGCTTTTTTGTGATGAAATGACATTATTATTATTATTTAAATTACTCATATTCCAATATTATGAAATCAAGTATAAGTATTTTTATTAACATATTTTGGAAGTTAAAAGATTTGTATATCTGGTATCAATTCTCCTCTTTCCTTTTACTGAGCTCTTCAAACTGGAAGTAAAAGTAAATTTAGCATCAAAAGATCTTCATTTTGTATATCTCGGGATTACTGAAATGATATTCTTTGAATAATCTTGATAAAAGATCATTGTTTAGATCATCTAAAGAATATAAATTATTTTAGAATGAGTAATTAAATCTTCTCTTCTAGATCATTCATTTTTTATGCTCAATAGTTCATATACTATTTTTATTTCCTCTTAATAATTTAATAATTGAATAATAGTCCATCATTTTTAGGTATTTAAAAAAAATTTTAATAGTATGTATCTTTTTATTCATTATAAGATATAAGTAAATGTTATGTGACTAATTAAAATAAAATACTAACAACAAATATCCAATACGAAAAAATATTACTAGTCTTTCAAAATTTAATATACATATAATTATTTATATATACAATTATATTATTACAGAAAATGCTAAAATAAATCAATAACTAAATTGCCATAATTATATTCCAAACTTTTATTCCTATATCTTAATAATATGCTAACAGATTTAAGTTTAATATTTAATATCCTCTTATTGCTAAAAATTCTAATCGCTAACAGAGGAGAAATTGCAGTAAGAATTGCCAAAACTTGCAAAAAACTAAATTTAATCCCTTATGGTGTTTATTCTGATGCAGACCTACACTCTTTACATATAAAACAATGTAAAGATGCAATTAATATAGGAGGTCAGCTTGCTCAAGAAAGTTATCTTGATATTCACAAAATTATCGATGCGGCAAAGAAATTAGGATGTGATTCGATACATCCTGGATATGGATTCCTTGCTGAGAGCCGGAATTTTGTAGAGATATGTAAAAGAGAAAAAATTACTTTTATAGGACCATCCACAAAGGCAATGGGTTTAACGGGTGACAAGGTAAAAGCTAAAGAAGTAGCATCAAAAGTATCTCCTGTAATCATTGGAAAAGAAGTTTCAAATGAAAATGATGCTTTGGATTTATCTAATAGTATAGGATTCCCAGTAATATTAAAGGCTGTAGAAGGAGGAGGAGGGAGAGGCTTAAGAATAGTAAAAACAGTTGATGAGCTAAAACAAGCATTTTTATCTTCTAAAAATGAATCTACCTTAAGTTTTGGTTCAGATAGAGTTTATATTGAAAAATATATTGAAAAACCACGACATATTGAGGTCCAAATACTAGCTGATCATTCAAATATTGTACATTTAGGAGAACGAGACTGTTCTATTCAACGACGTCATCAAAAACTAATTGAGGAAACACCTTCTCCTGCTTTAACAAATGAACAACGCACAAAGATAACAGAAACTGCTAAAAATATAATTAAAGAAATTGGATACGATAATGCAGGAACGGTAGAATTTCTATTTAAGGATGATGAATTTTATTTCATGGAGGTTAATGCCAGAATACAAGTAGAACATCCTATTACAGAAGAAGTTACTGGGATAGATATAGTGGAACAACAGCTTCGTATAGCGTCAGATGTTGGTTTATCAATAAATCAAAAAGACGTAAAGATCAAAGGCCATGCAATAGAATGCAGAATAAATGCGGAACACCCCATAAGCTTTGTTCCCTATCCTGGAACTGTTAAAAAATTCTTTCCACCTCAAGGTAAAGATATTCGAGTAGATACAGCATTATATCCAGGCTATTCTATACCAATTTTCTATGATTCACTAATATCTAAATTAATATGCTTTGGCAATAGCCGAAGTGAGGCAATCGAAAAAATGAAGAGTTCACTTTTATCATTTAGGATTTCGGGACTTCCATCAACAATACCTTTTCATATATCAGCATTAAACGATAGACGATTTGTTGAAGGACAATATGACACATCTTTTATTGATGAAATGAAAATATATACTGATAAAACTGGAGAAATGGCTGCGGCAATTTTTACTGAATTTCCCAAGAAAATTCAATTTCTAAAAACTGATGAGGAAAGGGATGACAAATGGATGAGAAACAGATTAGATTGGATTTCTGCATTTGACATTCAGCGAAATCTATCAAAATGGAGATAGTATGACAAAAATAAAAGTTAATGAAACAATTTATGATATCGAAATAATTGGTGATAAAGTAACTGTCGATGGAAAAGAGATCGAAGTAAAGGTAAATGAAGATAAAATGATAATAAAAGGAAATACTTTTAACATTGATTTTATAGAAGAAGGATACCCTTCAATTATGATTATAAATGGAATGGTGTATGTAGTCTCAAAAGGTAATCTAGATTATTTATCTGTCAATGAAATAAAGGCTCCTATGCATGGAAAAATTGTAAATATTTTGGTAAATGAAGGAGATCAAGTTAATAATGGTCAAGTTCTCATAGTCTTAGAAGCAATGAAAATGGAAAATCAGATAAAATCACCAAGAAAAGGAACAATAAAAAATATTAAAATTGTTAATGATCAATCTGTAAAGATAGGAGATACTCTTCTAACATTTGAATAATGTAAGTATTAGATTAGAGATGAATAATATGAGAAGATATAATCACATATAATTATATAATAATTTAACAGTGATTTTTATAAAATTTCTTTTTAAGTATTTCAGCCATACAAATGTACATAAAAACGATTATAGCAATTATAGGTAAATATATTAGTGGAGGAGACACAAATCCAAATAAATTTCCAATTGATGTATAAGGAATAATTATTATTATTCCAATAATTACAAAGGTGGATATAATTAAGTATTTACTGGGTCTACTTTTATAAAATACAGATTTTGTTCTTATAATAAGTATAATTAAAGATGCCGAAATTATAGATTCCATAAACCATATTGTTCTAAATTCTGCCATGGAAGATTTCAATATTATTAAAATACCAAAAGTAATAAAATCAAATAAAGTACTTAATAATCCAAAATATAACATAAATTTTCGAATAAATTTTATATTCAATTTCCTTGGTTTCTGGATCATTTCTTTATCTACATTATCAGTTGATATTGTCATTTCCGGTATATCTGTTATAAGATTTAGTAACAATACTTGTTTTGGTAATAGGGGAAGGAAAGATAGAAATGATGATGCACCTGCCATACTAAACATATTGCCAAAATTCGCGCTAGTAGCCATAAAAATATACTTTAATGTATTTGAAAATGTTTTTCGTCCTTCTTCTATTCCTTTTCCTATTACTTTTAAATCCTTTTCTAATAAAACAATATCAGCTGCTTCCTTTACAACATCTGTTGCAGTATCAACTGAAATACTTGCATCAGCTGCATGAAGTGCAGGTGCATCGTTTATTCCATCACCCATATAACCAACACCATATCCTGCTTTGCGTAATGCTAAAATTATCTGCTCTTTCTGATTTGGTTCTATTTCTGCAAAAATATCTACATGAGTTACTTTATGAGCAAGAATAGTAGTACTCATATGATGAAGTTCTTCTCCGATTATAATTTCTGTATTAGTTAATCCAATTTTTTGTGCTACATGTTTTGCAACGTGTCTATTATCTCCAGTAATTACCTTGACTGAAATTCCTAAACTATGGAGATTGTTTAGTGATTCTGGTAATTCTGATTTTATCGGATCGAAAAATATCAAAAACCCTAAAAACGTCATATCTGTCTCATCATCTTTATCAATTACAACAGAAGAAGTAGAATGAGATAATGATAATTCAAAAGAAGAAGAAGACTTTTCATTTATTATTTTGTAAGCAATCCCCAGAACTCTAAAACCTTGATTTCCTAGATCTTTGAAAGTTTCTCTTATTTTTTGATAGTATTTTGAAATATATTCTACTTTTCCATTGCCAATTTCTACAAGAGAACAAATATCAAGAACGTTCTGAAGAGCACCTTTAGTTATTATCATTATCTGATTTTTTTTATTATGTAATGAATTCTGTGGTGATAAGGAAACAACAATACTTATTCTTTTACGAATAAAGTCATAGGGAATTTCATCTAATTTACTATAACCAGAAATATCTAATTGCTTATATTCTTTAATAGCTTTATCAATAGGATTTGTATAACCTGTTTCATACATTGAATTAAGATATGCATACAGCAAGATTTTCTCATTATTATGGCTATTAATATCTGAATATGAATGAAGTTTTAATTCTCCAGTAGTTATAGTGCCTGTTTTATCAGTGCAAAGTATGTCCATACTTCCAAGATTTTCAATTGATTCAGGTCTTTTCACTATAACTTTTTCATTAGCCATTCGTCGGGCGCCATGAGATAAATTTATACTGATAATGGTAGGTAATAGTTGAGGCGTTAAACCAATAGCAAGAGCTAACGGGAAAAGAAAGGATTCTAACACCGGACGTTCTAAATATACATTAATTAAAAATATGCTAATTACTAGTAATAGAGTTATTTCTACCAAAAAATATCCAAACTGTTTTATCCCTTTTTGAAATTCTGTTTCTTGTATGTGATGTAGTCTGCTAGAAATTTTACCTATTTCTGTATTTGCTCCAGTATATATAACAATGGCTCTTGCAATACCACTAATTACAAAAGTACCCATAAAAAGCGAATTTATTCTTTTTCTTAACGGAATATCTTTATTTAAGTTCACGAGATTGGACTTTTCCACAGGATAAGTTTCTCCTGTTAGCGTAGCTTCATTAACAAAAAGGTCTTTTGATTCAAGAATTTTACAATCTGCAGGTACCTTATCACCTGATTCTAGAATTATAATATCACCCGAAACTATATCTTCAGATATAATATCTTCTATTTTACCATCTCGTAAAACTTTTGATTTTGTTTTTACTGTTGATATTAATTTATGAATGACATCTGATGCAGCTTTTTCTTGCCAAAAACCAAGAGATGAACTAATCAAAATAATTGAGAATATTATCAAAGCATCTTCCCTTTCACCAAGAAAAAATGACAATAATGCAGTAAAGACAAATATAATGATAATAGGACTTTTAAATTGAGATAGAAATAAGAATAAAGAATTTTTTTTTCCTTTAGAATCTATATAATTATTTCCATATTTTGATAACCTAAAATTTGCTTCAACAGAAGATAATCCATTTGTATCTGTTTTAAGCATATTGATAAGAATATTATTTGGAATAAACCAATATGCTTCCTTTGTATCTATCACTTTTAAATATAAGAGAGAATTTTAATATAATAAATATTATTAAATTAATGTCTACAACATAAAGTAAAAAATTGACTAGTTAATTCTTATAATTTCTCTTTTCATCTTCTCATCTTTATTTTCTACAATTATAATATAATAAATTAATACTATATTTTAATGAAATAACAGTTTAGGATAAATAAAAGAATATAAGTAGATTGCATAAATCAAATCATAACAAGAAAGAAGAATCATGACTATTTTGTTTACAAAAGGCAATTCCATTATTTCAACTGTAGAAAACTATTTTGGTCATAAAAAATAGAAAAAAATTCAGAGATAAAAATTGCACTGCTTAATAATAAGACTTCAATAAAATAGAACTTACAAAAAGCAAGAAGGAATAGAAGATAATCCTAAATAAAAAATAAATTTAGAAAAGAAACTATTTTTATAATAAAATTAGGATAATAGGAATCAAAGACATAAACAAAATGAAAGGGGATAATTAATTTGTTATATTTTATATATATATTTTTTCAATTAGGTGGTTTCATTAATTGCAAATTCAAGATTTCAAGAATGATATATAGATACATATTATTGTTCAAGTGATCAAATAATTAGCTTAATGCTACGTCAAGGATCATCATCAATACAAAGCCAAGTAATAGAAAAAGAGTTGCAAAATCTATATTACCTCGTCTATGAGATTCTGGAATTACTTCTTCAGCAACAACAAATATCATTGCACCTGCCGCAAAACTCAAGGCATATGGCAGTAATGGTTGTGCTATAAAAACAAAAAGTGCTCCTAAAACACCTGCAACTGGTTCAACTGATGCTGATAACTGGCCATAAAAAAAACTTTTTCGAGCTGAATACCCTTCTTGTTTTAATGGCATAGATACAGCAAGCCCTTCAGGAAAGTTTTGTAAACCTATACCAATCGCAAGAGAAATTGCAGCTCCTAAAGTTGCTTCAGGTAAACCCAATGATGCAGCACCAAATGCAACACCAACAGCTAATCCCTCAGGTATATTGTGTATAGTTATAGCAAGGACTAGAAGATTATATTTTTTTAACTTTGTTGTAGGACCTTCTGCAGTTACTGGGGGTAAATTTGGATGTAAATGTGGTATGATTTTATCTATTATTTTAATAAATATACCTCCTAATAAAAAACCAATTGCAACTGGTAACCATGATATGAATTCATGCTTTGAAAGTTCTAACGCTGGTGAAAGCAGAGACCAATAGCTTGCAGCAAGCATAACTCCAGCAGCAAATCCTAACATACCATCAAATACTTTCCTATTCATACCTTTTAGCAAAAATACCAAAGATGCTCCGACGGCTGTGATAAACCACGTAAAAGATGTAGCAAGTAATGCTTGTACAATGGGATTTAAATCAATAAATGATGGTATCACGATAAAAAATAGGAAATACAAGTATTGTAATTTTAAAATTTCTAATTATAACCATCGATTTAATAATAAAATTTACATTATTATCCTTAAATGTAAATAGTGGATGTATCATATTTTGAATTTAAAGTCTTAATTATAGCCAATTGAATAAAAAATTTTCTTAAATATATAGATTAATTGTAAAATACAAGATGAAGGTTTCATTCAATGTTATACAATCTTTACTCATGTGTCACAGTTGAATACGAGTATAATTAATAGCTAATGAGGATATAGGATAAAGAGAAAGAGAATTATCTTTGTTTTTTCTTCTTGCTATTTGAGTGAATTTATCACCATTTTTATTCACATATTTCATGTATGTTCAAACTAAACAATTTGAAAGATATTTTCCTCTCTATGTTGGACAGTTATTGTCAAAAATTATCAATGATATCTTTTACATCATCTTCGATATGACAAGTTCAAATTTAATATGGTACCTATATCGATGTGATCTATGATTTTCAAATTTCAAAATCTGTTTTATTATGTATTGTTGAATCACTATTAGTAATTGATCATATGTCAGAAGAATTGAAAGAATATCACAAAAAGATTTGAATTTTAATTTTCGGTTATCAAGATATTATAATACAAGAGTACAAATTAATATTTAGATTATATAAAGGACATGTAATTATCTTTTATGAATATATGCCTCATGTAGTTATTTCTGGAAAATATGATTTTATGGATATTTATACAGGATTTGAGAAAAAAATGAATAAAATAGAAAGCAGTACAATTATCAAATATGAAGATTCTTTTATTAATAAGGATAAGAATTTGATATTGATTAAAACCATTGTAATAGAAGATCAACAAGCACAATCATTTTATATAATAATTATGAAAAAAGAACAACAAATAACAATTAGACTAGATCCATTAACTGATCCAAAAAAAACCACTGCCGTAAAAAGATCATTAGGTTTGATAGCAAAAGAACTTTTAAATAAAAATAAGAATTTGAAAGTAACAAAAACAAATCTATCTGAGTTTATAGTCTAGTTACAAACGATTATCCAATATATTAAATTAATAATAAGAAAAGATACAAAATTTAACTGATAAAAAGGGTAATATATTATTCCATTGAATAAATTTGTTATATATATAGAGAATACACATTACGAATTTTTTTCTTCCTATGATAAATTTACAAAATATAACAAAAAATTATAAAATAAAATCATATGAATCTAATTATTTGATAATATTTAAACTGCTATGAATTGATCTTAAATATACTTAAAACATTATTTTAAAATAGAAGAGCTATCAGTTTTTTATATTTAATTTTTTTTCTTATGTTATATGAAATGTAATCTTAAACTGCTCTAAAAATGTTAATTAAATTTTTTATTTATCTTGTATCCAATATCATAATTTTATATCTTTATGATATTTTCATTCTATTTGTATAATCCCAATAGAAAATTTTGATCGGAGTTATTTCTATTGCTACTTCCTTTTCTTTTCGTTTAAACAGGAACGTTGTTAAATCTGTGTCTTTTTTATGTATATATTTTTCTATAACTGTTTGTAATATCTCTATTGC
>JAATVJ010000088.1 GCA_014523515.1 Nitrososphaerales archaeon TH1177
AGCAACCGCTAGCATCATGAATAAAACTTTTAAATCTTGATAAATCTAACATACCTCCCATTCCAATTACCTTATTTTTATTGAATTTTGTAGTTTTTAAAGCCACATAAGTCATAGGATCAAGTGGATTAGTAACAACAATTAATGTTGCATCATTTGCATGTGTTGAAATTTTAGTGGCAACATCTTTTACAATACTAGCGTTTTTATTTAACAAGTCCATTCTTGTCATTCCAGGTTTTCTTCCCATACCCGCTACAAGAACAATAAAATCGGAATTCTTCATGTCCTCATAACTATTTGAGCCTTTTATTTTAGAATCCATTCCCCGTTCAGATAATTGGTGATTAATATCCATTGCTTCACCTTGTGGAAGACCCTCTATTACATCCAAAAGTATTATATTATCTAGTTCTCTTAATCCGCAATTTAACGCCACAGCTGCACCTACTTTTCCAGATCCGACTATTGTAATTGTCATAAAGTGGAATTATTTCTGCATAAATTATAGTTTACTGAAAATTTCAAAAGTATGTTTTGTATGTGTGCAGTAAATGAAAAAAATTTCATTGATAAACATCTTGATAAAATAAGTAATTTTAATTTATGTTTAATTATTATAATAATGCATTAAGTTGTCGAAAATTTCTATCATTGATGCTCAGATTGCGGGTTTATCAGGCGATATGATGTTATCTGCATTAATAGATCTAGGAGCAGATAAAAAAAAGGTAATTGATTCAATATACAGCTGTGAAAACATTATACCGGGGAGCACAATAAAAGATGTCAGGTTCGAGAAGGTTAATTCTAATGGATTTACTGCAACTAGATTCTATTTGGAATGTAAGGAGGAAATTCAAGAAAGAAAAGGAATTGAAATAATTAAAACTATATCCAAATCCACAGAATATTTAGATTTAAAACCTCGTTCTAAGTCTTTTATTGTGGATTCAATAAAGACTTTGATAGATGCAGAAGCAAGAATTCACGGAGAATCAGTAGATCAAGTCTATCTCCATGAAGCTTCCAGTATTGATACTTTTGTTGATTTAATTGGATGTGCAATTGCATTAGAAGATTTAAAGATTTTTGATTCTAAAATATTATCTACTTATATCTCTATAGGTAATGGTTTAACTACTTTCTCTCATGGAACTATTCCAAATCCTACAAATGCAATTCTAGAAATTTTTAAAGGAAAGTCATTTGTTTTAACTGGCAATGATCAAGGAGAACTAACTACTCCTACAGGAGCAGCAATGTTAGTCAATCTATCCTCTGAATGTATTAGATATTATCCTCCTTTTATTCCAGAAAGAATAGGTCTTGGAGCCGGTCATAGAAAACTAAAAGATAGACCCAATGTTTTGAGGATAGTCATAGGAAAGGATCCAGTTATCTCTTATTTAAATAATGAAAAAATGTGTTTAATTGAAACAAATATAGATGACTTAAATGGAGAGATTATTGGTAATTTAATAGAAGTTTTGATGAGAGAAGGAGCAAGAGATGTAACAATTATTCCAGGAATAACAAAGAAAAATCGACCTGTAAACATCATAAGAGTGCTTTCTGACATAGCTAAGACTGACAGTCTCATTGATAAGCTATTTAAAGAAACTGGAACTTCAGGAATAAGAATAAATGAAATTAATAGAATAACTTTAGAAAGGAACATAATAATTCTAAAAGTGACTATTAATCATTCGAAGTATGATGTCAAAGTAAAAATAACAAAAGATTCCTCAAATAACATAATTAATATCAAGCCGGAATTTAATGATTTGAAGAACATAGCAAATAGTGAAGGTAGTTCATTAAAAGCAGTTCAAGAATTAGTTATGTTCCAGATATTTAAAAAATTTAAGGTGAATAGTTATGAGTAGTGAAAAAAGTCTTTTACAATTAAAAGAGTGGTTTAAAAAGAATACAAAAGGAAATGTATTCATTGCATTATCAGGTGGGGTAGATAGTGCGGTGGTGGCATTAGCTGCAAAAAAAGCAATAGGTCAGAAAGCAATTGCTATTACTGCAAATTACAAAACTCTTGCATTATTTGAACTAGAAGATGCAAAGAGAGTGGCAGATGAAATCGGAATACAGCACATAATAATTGAGTATAACGAATTGGAAGATGAGAATTTTGTAAAAAATGATATTAACAGATGTTATTACTGTAGAAAAAGTTTGGGGGAAAATATCAAAAGATATGAAAAGAAATACCAGGTAATGGACGTAGTCGATGGTACTCATTTGGACGATACAAATGACTATCGCCCCGGCTTGAAAGCGATGAGAGAATATCAAGTAAAAAGTCCTTTATTAGAAGAAAGAATGGGAAAAAAAGAAATAAGAGAAATTGCTAGAAGATATAATATTAGTGTTGCAAATAAGCCTTCTAATTCATGTTTGGCATCTAGAATTCCGTATGGGAATAACATCACTCAAGAAAAATTAAAAAAAATAGAAATAGCAGAAGAAAAAGTTAAGGAGTTATTTGATATTAAGCATGTTAGAGTAAGGGATCATGGCGAGATAGCAAGAATAGAAATTGGAAGAGACGAAATGGAAAAAATGTTTAATAAAAAAAAACTTAATGAGTTAGATCTAGAATTAAAAAATATTGGTTTCAAATATGCATCTTTAGATTTATACGGATATAGATCTGGCAAGCTAATCGTGATTAATGACTAACTTGATTAAAAATAAATCCAATAGCGATTTAATTTATCTAGATCATGCTGCCTCAACTCCTGTACTCCAAGAAGTAATTAATGAAATGATACCATATCTAGGAGATTTATATGGTAACCCATCTTCAATCCATACATATGGAATAAAATCAAAGATTGCAATTCAACTTGCTAGAAGGAGGGTTGCCTCTCTTATAGCTGCTAAACCAAGCGAAATTTTTTTTACATCTGGGGGAACTGAGTCAGATAATTTAGCTTTGAAAGGAATAAGCAAAAGTATTAGAAATTATCAAAATAAAAAAAACCATATAATTACTAGTGCAATTGAACACGATGCAATACTAGAAACCTGTCATTATTTAGAAAAGGATGGCTTTACTGTTACCTATCTAAATGTAGATAAAAACGGTATTATTGATAAATCTGAACTAAAAAACCATCTTACTGAAAAAACAGCGTTAGTAAGTATAATGCTAGCTAATAATGAAATTGGTGTTATCCAGCCAGTTAAAGAATTCTCAGAAATTGTTCACAACTTTGACAAAAGGATAATATTTCATTCTGATGCCGTTCAAGCGGTTGGAAAAATACCTGTAAATGTTAAAGAATTGGATCTCGATTCATTATCATTGTCTTCCCATAAAATTAATGGACCAAAAGGAGTAGGTGCATTATATGTACGTGAAAAGGTAAATTTTGAGCCTCTGATGCAAGGGGGTGGACAGGAATCAACCTTTAGATCAGGAACTGAAAATGTTTCTGGTATTGTAGGTTTCGGAAAAGCATCGGAAATAAGCATGCTGAACTTACAAGATAATTCTCAGTACTTGTATTATTTGCGAGATTACTTGATTAATAGAATAAATGAGGAAATCTCTGGTGGAATGTTAAATGGCTCCCTTGAAAGCAGACTACCCAATAATGTTAATTTTACTTTTTCAGGGATAAACGGTGAAGATTTACTAATTAAATTAGACGAAGATGGAATCTTGGCATCTACAGGCTCCGCTTGCTCTGCAAATCTACAAAAAGAATCTCATGTTTTGAAAGCTATTGGTCTGAATCATGAAGAGATTTCAGGTTCAATTAGATTTACTTTAGGAATACAAAATACCAAGGAAGAAATAGAAAAAACTATTATAACTTTGAATCATAGAATTACAGAGCTTCGAAAATTTTCGCCTATACAATATAGATATAAAAAATAGAGTCGATTTTACATTTATCAAGGTTGGGATATGTTGATTTAGAAGATTTTTTAACGTAGGACATACTCCCCATCATTAAATTAGTTAAGAGATATGAAAAATAAAATTAAGCGATTTAAATGATAATAAATTGTACTTACTTTTTCCCATAACTGGAGAATTTTAGGGTTATAATACTAAAATGTCTTGATTTAAAATTGTCTAGGTGATTAACTCGTAATAATGTAAGTCAACTATCTATTAATGATCCTTTATCCAATTTTTCAAAGAAGACTTGATGAAGAGGCTACCTTTATTAAGTGACTACAATAGATTATAGTCCAGGAACATAATGGAATTAGGAAGATCTACAATCATTTAAATATATACAAAGCAGTGAAAATCCTTTTTTTAGATTAGATAAAGAGAAAATAAGATGACATAAGTAGGACTTCAGATCACTAACTTATTGATCCAGGTCTTAATGGCTCTTGTAAAGATAATTTTATGAATAATAAATATTTTGAAATACGAAGCGACCTACTCTATTATTGCAACAATTTCATTTCGTGAGACAGTTGATCCTTCTTTTACTTTAATTTCCTTTATAGTACCCTCTTTATGTGACTTTATAGCAATTTGCATTTTCATAGATTCAAGGACCATAATGGGATCCCCTTCCTTTATTTTATCACCTTTTGAGACGGAGACCTTAACCACTCTACCGGGTATTTGGCTAGTTACGTTATTAGCTTGATATGCAGTGCCTTTAGATTTTAATGTTTTTTCTATTATTTCAGTTATTTTTGAATGTTTCTTAATTTCAACTTCTATTCCATCGATATAAATTTTATATTTTGTTTCCGTAGAAGGAAGTATTTTAACATAATGATATGTATTTTCTAAAATGAATTCAAATTCATTGGATGTAGATTTTAAAAGTTTTAGATTATATTGCTGGTCATCTATAACAAATAAAAGATCACCAGATCCTTTATTGTAAACTAGTTCAGCATTAATTTTATTAGGATTACCTTCTATTTGAAATTCCATTAAAAAAAGCCTCCATCCATTGACTTTTGACTTCTATCTTTTAGTTGACCTGAATAAGATTTTTTTACAAATTCAGACTGTAATAAAATTCCAGAAATCGCGGCATGCGCTTTGTCTTTGTATTCCTGATCTCTTGTATG
>JAATVJ010000089.1 GCA_014523515.1 Nitrososphaerales archaeon TH1177
TAATTTCATTCACTATTTCATCAACTACATTACCAGTTAGAAATTTATAAGAAATTTTATTTTGACATCCAGCTTCTTGACATTTCTTTATTTTTTCTTCCATAGCATCTATTACATCACCTTTGATCTTTCTATGAAAGTCTTGTTGATTATCCACCTGTGATTTCTCATATGAGCCTTCTAAGGAAATATCTCCATATTTTTCAACGTCGTGTAATATACGAAGAATAAATATTTCTGCCCCAGTAGAATTAGATAAAGAGACAGCATAATTAAGTGCTTTATTTGATATATCTTTTCCATCATCAGTAACTAGTATTTTTTTAAAAGAAGGAAGGTTATCTTTTGAAATTGAATAATCTTGTAATTCCCTGGATTTATTTCCTAATTGTGATTGTTGTTCTTCTTGTTCTATTTCTGGTGTAACACTTCCGTCAGGATTAATTGTTTCACTTACTTCCATATCTAAAACATTTTCTTTAGCATCTGAAGATGTAGAAGGATCTTTATTATTACTCATAATATAATGATTGATTACAAATATATAACTATAGCCTTAATATAATACAAATTTGTAATTGATATAGAAATCAATGATTATTTTTTTTAGTATATATTTGATTGTATTTTAATTATAACTTTTGTTTTTACATAATAACGGTATCTTTAAAAATATAAATTGTTTCTATAATCAAGTGTTTAGGATAATTACTATTACTATTTTTGGATAATGACAATAAGCATTATTATTTCATTTGAATCTGCCTTACAGCTTAACTCACTATTCCTAACACATTTAGCTAGCTACAGTTTTCTCTCTACTATCATATAATTATAAAAATAAAAATATTATTTATTACTTATCTAGCATATACTATTTTAGATAATTTGTTATACTATTTATAATAATTCTGTCCAACTAATAATATTAATGAAAGAAATGACTAAAGTTCAGATTCGAAATTTTCTTTTGCAAGGAACTTGTAGAAACTGAGCATAACTAATCAAAATATGATGCCAAATATTGCCCAAATTTGGTAAACATAAAATGATATTAATTGTCAGAATAAAGTTATATAATAACAATTTATTTTTGTTGTCGTTGCTATTACTTACTACTTCTATTACTCTATATTCATACTATTTTAAAATAAGAATAATTCTGTAGCAACAATATGTTTACATTTGTTTAGTTTAAATTTAAAATCAGGACACGTACATGTCCTATTTTCTATATCAACTTCATAGTACTTATTTTTTTCCTTACTACTACTTCTAACCTTAAACAATCTTCTCTTTTCTCTTTGATTTTGACTGTGATTTTGTTCACTTTCATTATTATGTTGTTGTTGTTCTTCTTCTTCCTCTCTTAATTCAACTATCATAGGTTCGTATAGAGTAGATTCTATTATGTTATACGCCTTTTCAAGTCTTTTTCCTTCTATTTCTTTTTTTAATCTTTTTGAACTCTTGTTATTGTTAATAAGAATATCTTTTTCATTTATTACTATATTATTATTATTATTATTTTTATGTACCTGTTCTTCATCCTTTTTATATTTCCGAAGGTCTGTTGATATAGCCTTCTTCACTACATAATGTATATTATCATCTTTAGTGTCTGATACATATATTACATAGATTAATGCCAGATCTTTACCTTCATACTTTCGTATAACTCTTCCTATTCTCTGTATGACCTGATTCATATTAGAGGTTGTAGCTAAAATAATCTCTATTCGAACCTGTGGTATATCAAATCCTATTTCTAATGTATGTACTGATAAGAGTGGATAAAATTCTATTCCCCATTGATTCAAGATCTCCTGTCTCTTTCTAGAACTTATATTACTATCAATTATCATTGCTTTTGTACCTTGTGATTCCAACATATCTCTAAGTTTAGTAATAGAATCGATAGTTTCACTAAATATCATGATTTTTTCATTTGGAAATTTTGTCGTTATCAGATGTACTGCCGACAATAATTTATTTTCTGCACAACTTAACAATAATTTTCTTTTTCTTACGTTTAAGAACCATGCTTTTGCCATTCCACTAACGAAACCTCCTTTTCTTAACAATATTGTCATAGACTCAGCATCATACTTTTTAAAACGGTTTGATATTTTCTTTATTTTAGAAGTATATGTATCATAGTCATTTTGTTCTTTTTCTGTAAGATTGACCTTTAAAGGAATAACTATTGGCTTTGCAAGTCTCTTATCATTAACAGCCTTTCTTATAGGATATCTTTTGACTGGGGGCAATAATGTAAGAATTGTATGATATTTAGAAAGGTCTGTTTCATCAAGGGTTGCAGTAAGACCAAGAATAGCTTTTTTATGATCCTCTATAACTACATCAAATATTTTTCTAAATATTTTTGCCGTGTCTCTTATCAAGTGTACTTCATCAAAAATCACCATATTAGATCTCCTAATAATATCTAGATTTCTAATTACGCTTTGATAAGTACATATAGTTATCTCTCTTATCTCTTTTCTTTCACCAAAGTATGCTCCTATTTTTTCCTTTGGTATACCATATGATACAAGACGTTTAATGTTCTGTTCGATTAAAATGATCCTAGGAACAATTAAAAGGATATTTAGAAATGGAAGAGAAGAAGGAGGAGAAGATAGAGAGTGTGTAGATATAAAAGCAAATCTTTTTGCGCATTCAAGAGCTATTTCTGTCTTACCAGTCCCAGTACTATATAGTATTGTACCTCTAAAGTCATTATCAATCCATGCATTTACTGCTTCGATTTGATCTTCTTTAAGGGAAAAAGGGAATTTTAATTGAGAAATAGCTGCTGATTCTAACATATCGTTATTTACTATTATAATATAGAAATATAATCAATCAGTTCATATAAATTAATAACAAATTAAATTAAATTAATTTTATTATTTATTCTTCTTTAATTTTTTTTTGATTGATCGAATAATTATTTAGTACCGAATACCTGTATCCTTGAATTACCTGTATCAGCTATAAACACTTTTCCTTCTGGATCTATTGCAAGATCTTCAGGTCTATTAAACTGTCCATCTTGTTTTCCTTTAGATCCGAATTTGCTTATGAATTTACCATTTTCATCAAATACTTGAAAATTAGTTGATCTTTTATCAGCTACAAAAACCAGATCTTCTTTTTCATAGTAGTCTATTCCAGGGATAGTACCCGAAAATTGTCCAGACCCATTTCCAAATGATCCCCATTGTCTTTTAAAATTAAAGTCTTTGTCAAAAACTTGAACTCGAGAATTTTTCATGTCAGTTACATACATTGTATTATTGGAATCAAAAACTATTCCATGCGGTTCAAGAAATTTTCCTTCTGTTGAACCTTTAGACCCGTAAGATTGTATAAATTTACCATTTTCATCAAATTTTAAAATTTGATGTGCATTTTTATCAGTTAAATAAACATAAGCATTGTAATCAACAGTTAATTGATGTGGAGTTCTTTCAGCTCCTTGACCGCCAGTATTCTCAAAGCCCCATTTTAAAATAAATTTACCATCCGGAGTAAATTTCTGTACTCTATGATTTTTGAGTTCCAATGTATAAACATACTGACCAGACGGATCTACAACTACATCATGTAATTTGTCAAATTCTCCATCTCCAACTCCTTCTTCTCCCCATTTTAAAATAAATTTACCATCAGAATTATATTTTTGAATCCTGTCATTACCAGTGTCTGTTACATATACATTTCCATCTTTATCTATGTCAATACTATGAGGAGATATCAATTGTCCATCTTCACTTCCTTTGCCTCCAAATTTATTTAGAAATTGATATTCCGTATTATTGCTTTCACCAAAAAGACTTTCATATGATGAAATACTATAAAATAAAATAGATAAGAGCCCACATATTACAAAATTTTTAATCATTTATATGATATGGTTGATTAATATTTTATAAATGCTGATATATAAAAAAATTATATGATATTGTTATATAGAAAAAAAGATGGTATCTTTAGTGTTATTTCAGATCAATGATTTGATACCGAAAATTTATGGAATCTTGTAACAATACTGATATTTATTTAGAGCAAAATACCAATTAATATCTTTATAAATATCACTTACAATCATATAGCCGATTAGAATACTGAAAAGATCTTTTATTTAGCACAACAATTACGAGTCGAAATCACTAACTTAAATTTGAAATGGAGACTGATGCTGCTGGACTGTAGTCAGCCCGTTTGTGGATGTTAAATCTGTGACTAATTTAGGTTTGAAACAAAATTGCTAACGTCGTCACGTCAAGATGATAGTCGAAATCTAATTAATTTAGATTTGATATTTATTGCAACAAAGAGAATTAAAAATACATGTAAAATAATGTAGGTATTGTAAACAGCTAAAAAATAGGCTTAAAGATACTTAGAATAGCATTCTTACATACTATAACGATTTTTTAATGCTTAGTGATAAAAATTTATATAAATTAGCATGGTTAAAAATTGATTCATACATTTTAGTTTGTAGCATAATTTTTATCATCTTCTTCCAATTATTCTAACACATGCCAGCAAACAAATCATGGCATGATTATAATGAATCTTTGATAGAATTTAGGTCAAATTTTTTTGAAAAACAGAAGAAATAACAATATTTTGAATTCGTTCTGATTCAGTATTTCCTAACCAATCCAAATCTTTGTTGATAATATTCCAAATATCTTTTGGAAGTGAAATTTTTAGAGTTTTAGCCTCCATTTAACTAAATTATTGCGCTTAAGGTTTTTATTACTTTCAATACGATCTTTTTCCCTGTTTTTTAAAAAGAATCATGTTGTTTGCTGAGCATAAGCTATGTAAATTATTTTTTATTGATATTATTTGAAATAATTCTAAAATTAATTATTAATATTTAATAGCATCTTCCTGTTATTGAATAATTAAGATGAGTGACATTGATATTTGGCAAAAAGAGTTCTGGAATCGATTGAATCAACAAATGCAAGAAAATTTTAAAAAACAAATGGAACTTACACAAAAACAAATGGAACTTACACAAGAACAGGTAAAAAAACAATTGAACATACAGAAGGACAGCCAAGAAGATCAGAAGAAGAAGCAAAAAGATTGATAGAAGTGGCTATGAAAAATGTAGAGACTTTTCTTAACATAATCCAACATTAGCAATGATAGAATTTGAACAAGCAAGATTAAGAAATTTCTTGAGGGAGTGAGATTTCCTTTTAATTTTATTAATTTAAAATAATTTATTTTATATATAATAATATTAAAATAATTTAAACATAAATCTTAAATATTATTTCCTTATTACTACCACATTAGACTCTTATTTCTGCATCGCTATCGGTATTACTCCCGACTGGCCCATTATGTATTAGCGTTTTTATACATCTGTTGATGATATAATTTACAAACTTAGATGCTGGGTCATGAAAATAAGTCAAAATTTCAGACCTGCAGTAGATTTAATGATTTCAGATAATTGATGTTGTTTATATAGGTTAGTAACAAATGTGTAACTCAAAGGACCCGGCCCGTAGTATTTAAATACTTTCGTATTAATAACTGGTAACGAATAAATTAATCCACATTGAATTTCATTTCAAATAAATGAAGTCATGATTGAAAGATGAATCAGTAATATAGGATGAATTACAATCTTTATAATTGCTATTTATCTGACATGAAAAATATATGATCTAGATCACGTTTGCCATTAGATATCCTTTTTTGTAAGAATGTAAAATGATATCCGAAATAAAATGTTTAGTCTTGAAGACCATGAAGATGAAAAATTATCTTAAATTAACAGAACGCACTACTAAAAATAAATAGATATATTCTTAAAATATAAAATATTCCTATGATGGACACGTCTTGTGATTTTCATGGTGCAAAATTTATCATCAAAGTTCTTTCTTCTGAGACAAGTAATTGATATACTATTCTAGATATAATTCAGCTACCTAATTTAGGACAAGGTTCGGAAACCTTTTACATAGTTGAAGGTTATTATGATTTCATATTAGATGAAAATCAATAAGAGGCAAACCAAGAGATGTAATTTTTGTTCCCAAAGAAATACAACATAGATCTGTTGTAGGGGATAAAGGCGGACATGCTCTTGTAATAAGTGCTCCAGATCTCGAGTTTTATTTTTTCAAAGTGAATTACGTGATAAAGCTGAAATTTCATATGAAACAGAATATATGATAGGAAGCCAATACGGTCAGATTTTCTTAGATAACACACAACATTGAAAATAACTAAAATTTAACAAACCATTGAATTTTATTGTGTATAAATTATTGTAAATTATAGTAATACCAAATTAAATATCTTATGTAGGTAGATTTTATTCAAATTGTATTCCTCAAATCACAAAGATTTAATTTTAGAAAAATCTATTTCAGAAATAAAAAAGGTTTTAATTTACAAGAGTGGAATAAAAGAATATTAATCATCTACTGGCCAAGCATTATTAGTTATCAATTCAACTAAATTGCCAACAGGATCACGAAAATATATTGATTTATTATTTCCAATGTTTAATTCTTTTTCAATATTAATTTTATTTTCTTCTAAAAGACATTTCCATTTTTCATAGTCTTCTCTTTTTA
This sequence comes from Nitrososphaerales archaeon TH1177, assembly GCA_014523515.1. Taxonomy (GTDB): domain Archaea; phylum Thermoproteota; class Nitrososphaeria; order Nitrososphaerales; family Nitrososphaeraceae; genus TH1177. The sequence goes on from JAATVJ010000089.1 coordinate 6,630, forward strand.
TTTCAAAAGCAAAATGAATAATTGAAGGAGGGCTAAATGCTCCATGCGATGGAAAAATACTACTTGTATTATTTAGTGTATTTTCTGGATTGAAAATCAAAAGCATGGTTTTTCCGGCTTTTAAGAATACATGTCTTTCTTTTTCTTCAGAAACTAATTCTAATCCTAATAAATTGATATAAAAATTTTTTATTTCTGTTAGATTTTGAGAATATATACTGGTTTCGATAATTTTTGTTAATTTCATTATATATTACATATTTTATTAAAGTAAAATAAAGTAATCTAATTAATATGAATATCGAGGTCAGAATGGTTCTAAGCAATTTCTAGATTGTAATACAAAAAATTGATTTAGGAAAATTTATTTATAAAAATGAGTATTCAAAACAAAGACAATACATTACAAAAATAGCTTCCTACTTTGATCGCAGTACCTGGAAAAAGATATTCATTGTTATAGTTCATTTATATGACACAAATTTATTGGAACTACGTCCAATATAGAATTCGACAATTATTTGTGATACATTTTTACCTAAGGTTTGTCTAAATGCTAGGATAAACTTAGACAGTTGCTTAAGAAAAATTTTGCGTTTGGAAGTGGACTTCTTGGTATATTAACTATTGTAGCGATAACAGTACTTACACAGAATTTAGGCTGGGCGGCTTCTATATCATGTGTTGGTTCCACTGGTTTTTGTTTGGGGACAACTGGCGATGATATAATAAAAGGCGGGGGTGAGGGAGAAATTATCGATTGACTCGCTGGTAATGATATTATAAACGCAGGCGGGGGTGATGATGATGTATGTGGTGGAGGAGGAGATGATAAGATTCATGGAGGAAATGGTAATGACAGACTCATTGGTGACGCTCAATTGTGTAAGAGTGAAGGA
>JAATVJ010000090.1 GCA_014523515.1 Nitrososphaerales archaeon TH1177
GTCCATCCCTGTTTGCTAGATGCTAATTCATTTTTTATCTCATATACAGTCTCTTCTGGTATATCTGGTGGTCTGCCATTCTTTGTCCTGTTTTTTAATCCTTCTATACCTTCTTCTCTGTATCTTTTTAACCAGTCAGAAGCCCATGTTCTGCTTCTATGAAGATCTCTTGCTACCTGTGCAGGAATATGTTTATCGTATACTACGTTTAACACCAGTAGCATTCTTTCCTTTAGATTAGAATCATGTTCAGATCTGTATATTTTTTCAAATCTTGTCTTTGATATTATACTATTCAATAAGATATATCATGCTAATAATACTAGCTAATAGCTATCATGATCTAGAATGTATTATCTGGTAGTAAAATAATGTCAGTATACTTATGCTAATTGGTATATAAGGTGTATTGGTGTCTATTTGAGAACAAAGAAATTAAAGGATTATATGTTTTTGTTATTGCAGTTATCGATCTGATAGTAAATCTTGTAGGAATCAAAATATTTCATAAATATGTAAAAGAAAAGAAAATATCAATGTTGAAGGAACCTACTTGGTTGTTTTAAAGATATGTATAGGTCATGTGTCATGAAAGCTACAGCATTAATACTTATTTTTATATAATTATATATTATTGATTCTATAATTAGTATTGGATTATCTTTATTTATATTACGTCGTACATGAGGTGCTCATGAAAAGAGTTGTAAATATATCAACAGAAGGAATCACTTGAAATATTTTTTATGAAGTTAAAAAATCAATTTTAGGAGTTAAAGGAATAACAGGAGTATTTGTTCTCAATTCATGGACTATTACCTCAGGTTTTGATGCTATGACACGTCATATAGTTATTAGTGATATTTCAAAATCCCCAAGTATTTTAAAAGAGATACCTCTATTTTAGAAAAAAAAATTACAATATTACTCATAATATATTCTAAATAGAAACATATCATGAATAATATTTTAAATACATATTATACAATCATATCATTATAGAAATTCAATAATAAACTTACATAATAGTACTTAACTAGAATTTAGAATTAGAAAAATATTATACAATAATGTTATATGTTAGAATTAACGAAGAAAAAAAAGAAAAATATACATATAAAATGTTTCTAAAAACAAAAATATATTGAAATAATATTATTTTTGTGGCATTATTTTCTTTATCTCATAAAGGTAAAATTAAACCTTTTTTATTAAAAGAAATTATGTCATATGCATTTTCAGGCTTTTCGATTGTTTTTATAATTCATATTCTAGTCAATATCGTTAATAATTATCCTCCAAAAATAATTGGAATCTCTCCATAAACAAAAAGATGTCATTATATAATCTTTTTAATCTTACAACTATTAATTAAGAAAATTAGCCTCTTAATTTAAGAGATTATTGCCTCATTTAGCATAGGAATTTTATTTTCTATCATCATATTGTTGTGCATGCATACAAATAGATCTATCCAGTTGTACACATGAATTAGATTACATTCATTATCTTTCTTTGAATAAGGATAATAATCATAAAAAGATTCAGTTCTATCTTTGAAATACTGCATTACCCTTTAAATCAAACTCTTCTTTCCTGTAGAATGCAATCGGTGTTTCGATCCAAATATTTTATATGCTTCTGGATACTAAGTAGCACCATCTGAATAGATTGAATGTCTACTATATTTGTACTAATAATGGGTCTACAAATGAGGATAAAATAGGCATATTTCGCGTTTGAGAAATGTGAACTCCTATAGAATCGTCTTTTGTAGTAGTTCAATACAGATCCATAACCAATAATAATGATTGTTACCAATCTAAATAAAAGTTTCATCTATTATAAAAGCAGATACTTATTTAAGATTGGAAATATTATATCAACCAAATCTCTACCCAGTTCCATATGGATACATATGGCTTATTTTTTCATCTCTAAATATTACTAATGCTTTGGAAGTATTTCATAGACTGATACCTAAAAAATATAGATACAATGAATACATAGCAACAACAGTGGATGTTCTATTTCTGACAATAGTAATGATACATATAGTAGAGAACATTCACAGCTAAATCTATTTGATTAACTCAACATAGCCAAAAAATTATTATAGAAAAATTATAAAAATTAAATTTAAGGATTGTTTGATTTGTAATATATTTAATAATTTCTTTTTATTTAGAATATCATATTACTTTTCTTGCAATTCTCAATTACCTTACTAGATGTTGGTCCATAAATATATCTTAGGATTCTATCAATATTCTTATAAACTGATTTAGAAGTATTTATTGATATGTGTTTTTGTCTAACTGGTTCATAAATCTTCTTCATCTTTAAATATATTGAAACAGTGGCATCAGAATAATCATCTTTTCTTAACAATAGTCGAGTAACAATTAAGTCCTCTGGACAAATACATTCGATTATATAAAATTGATCATTTGTTAAATTTAGTAAATCTTTTATTTCTCTTCTAGACTTTTCCATATTAAAAGTTCCATCTAAGATACAATTAATTCCGGAAGAATGCAAATA
>JAATVJ010000091.1 GCA_014523515.1 Nitrososphaerales archaeon TH1177
ATAGATTTTAGAAAAATAATTAGAGTTCTATTTATTATATATTTACTTTCAATTCTGTTGTTAAATTTTTAAATTCTTTCTTTCTATCACTAAAGAATTGGAATACTAAGGCTGTTGCTGTTAAAGTTAAACCTGCTACAGTTCCTATAATAAATAATTCACAACCCATTCCCATAAATATTAGAACATTCTACTATTTTAATTTATTTGAATTGATTCAAATATTATGATATAAAGTATAATTTAATATTTATTGATCAATATAATGAGAAGTATAATAAATATAATAGTAATAATAAAGATAAGAATAATAACCATCAATTTTCTTATCGTTATTTGATTTAAGGTTACATCACAAAAAAAATTGTTATTTTATAGATTATTTAACAAATAAATAATTTTCTATTAGGTCTTGATTGACAATTGACTAGATTATTTAATGTAATATAATTTATCAAGAATTGAGAAAACACAATCAATATATTTATTTAATTTATCTTTATTAAAAAAATAATCAGATATGTCTATTTTAAGACTAACAGATTATCATTACTAAAATAATATTAAAAAATATTTTTAAGCTTTATTGATTAAAGAAAAATTTTATTACTAGTATTACGAAAATTACTTATACAGTTTTTTGCCAAATAAAAGGTTATTACTTGTGAGACAATAAAATGATATCAAATAAAAATAGAATAGCAGATGATCATAGTAACTGGCGAACATCTTCAAGAGTAGTAGATTATTTAAATCGTATCGATAAAATACCTCATAGGACAGAAGGAGAATTTCTATTGTGCGAATTTATCCCTAAAAAAACAAGTAGAATTCTTGATCTAGGGACAGGAAATGGAAGATTAATAAAATTGCTCAAAGAAAAAATGCCAGATATAGAATCTGTAGCAATAGATTTTTCTCCACCTATGCTTAGTGAACTCAGAAGGGAATTTCTGAATGATAAAACAGTGGAGATAATAGAACATGACTTAACGTATCCCCTTCCTACTAACTTGGGAAAATTTGATGCTATTATATCTAGTTTCTCAATACATCATTTGAAACATAATCGTAAAAGAGACCTTTACTCAGAAATCTTTTTTATTCTTAAACCAGGAGGTATTTTCTGTAATCTTGATCATATTCATTCAGAATCTAAAAAATTAAATCAATATTTTAGAAAAATAATGGGACGAACTCCTGTAAATAAAGAACATAGTAAAAGACTAACTAAAATCGATATTCAATTGGAATGGTTATTGGAGATAGGATTTATAGATGTAGATTGTTATTGGAGATGGTTAGAATTTGCATTGTTAATAGGATTTAAACCTTGGCGTTAATTTATTAATAATTTAGTTGGGTTTGACTTTTATCAATATAATGATTTAAGTTCATATTATTTGGCTAAGTTATGGTAATAATATGTAAAATCATCTTCGATAAAAATTATATCCAATAGTATACAAAGAAGAAAAAAACATGTATGCAAATTTAAGTGTAGAGTCATTTGAATTCTACTATAGATAATCATTAATGAATTTTACAATAATGATCTAAAAATTACATTAAAAAGAGAAAAAAATTAAGGGTTATTCTGAAGATATCATACAAGAATTAGGTCCAGCCTCTAAATCTGACATTCCTATTTCGTCATAGGGAAGCATTTGTTTATTGATTGATATTATTGTTCTATAGTTCATTGGTCTAGGTGGTACTGTATCAGTTATATAATGAATAAATTCTTTCTTATCCATCGAAAGAAGTTTTATTTTTTTCTTTATAGTACCGAGTGTTTCTAATATTGGAACAGTATGTTTCAAAGCAATTGATGTTCCATTAAAATGCGCTGGAAGAATCACTGTATCATCAGGTAATTGAAGAATCTTTTTATGGTAAGTATCATATAACAATTCAGCAAATTTTACAGATTGATCTCTTAAATCAGGTCTCCCTACACCATCAATAAATAATGTATCTCCAGTAAATAAATAAGTATGTGTTAGATTTTTGTCATTTATATTATTCTTATTATTATCATTAAGAGTATACTCAATAAGAAAAGACATACTACCATTTGTATGTCCGGGTGTATAAATTGCTCTTAATGTAACTTTATTGCCTATATCTATTCTATCTTCATCTTTGACATATTCTATATTTTTTAGTGGACTATTGCTAGAATCATATTCTTCAAGAGAGCTAAAATATGCAAATGTTTGTTCAACATGTGTTTCTGTTGTAGTTATAGCTTTGATTAATTTTACAATTCCTGAGACATGATCTGCATGCTGATGAGTATCAAGGAACTTTGTTATTTGTAATTCATTGTCCTTTGCAGTTTTTAAAAAAGCTTCATAAATTTCACGACTTGGATCTATAACTGCCGCTAGTTTATCTTCTTTGGAAGATATAATATAGCCCATACATCCTTTTGATATTCTTCTAATCTGCCATATTTTAAATGGAGCTTCTTTTGGAACGGGAATTTCAGCAACATCATAGACTTTATTCCATCCAGCCATCCCTCCTTTTACACTTTTTACATTATATCCTAATTGATTTAGTATATTTGCGGCAATCAATGACCTATTTCCATGTGCACAAACTGTAACAATTTCTTTATCTTTGGGAATTTCTTTTAACAAAACAGGATCATTCACAAATAACCGATCAACAGGAATTAATTTAGGATTAACATATTTTTCATAAGAAATTCTCCATGCTTCATACTCTTGAGGGGTTCTAACATCTAAAAGAAAAATATTTTCATCATTATCTATTTTCTTTTTTAAATCCTCAGGCTCTATTTCTTGTTTGCTTCTAATGATTTTACTATGCATATCCTACCAATATAATTAAGCATATTTGTAGGTTTAAATTTGCTTTTCAATTAAGATATGAATGATATATAAAAATAGCTCAGAATTCTAATATCACTACGCTTTTATCCTATATATGAAAGGTTTTTGTCATCAAATTTTTTAATTTGCATAAAACTTTTTTCAAATTTATTATTAGAGATCAATTGTAATTGTGGAAAGGCACTTAGGGGATTATTTGCAAATTTGGTTGTCGTATGATCTTTCCCAAAAATATCCAAACATAACTTATAAGTCATTTTTTTAACTTTGTTTTCATCTATTATTCCTAAACTATGTAAATATTCATGAGTCAAAACCGCAAAAACATAAGAATTGTATTCGTCTTTAGATTTTGTATTTTTTATATATTCTAATATATATCGATTAGCAACTATAATATTTGATCCTAGCATGTGATATGCGCCTAGACTACTTGGCATTCCTTGTAAAATTAAGTTTAGTCCTGTTCTGTTCATTTTAAAAACGGCGGATATACAAGATTTTACAAATTCAAATATTTCATTAAAATCTTCCAGATTATTTAACTTATTTTTATTGTTTTGTATTTCTAAAACTTTTTGGTTTATTTTTATATCTCCTATAGATAATATTGTCATTCGAATTAATAAATATTGGTTCTTGATTACGAATTAGATATATAGATAGATCTATTCTAAATATCATATATTAACTTCCTTTTATAACCTCATATCTTGCCATTATTTTAAAATATCAATCACAGTTATCAATAGTATGCTATATCTGTTTTACAAATTTTATTATATTTTCTTTTATTATTAATAAATAGATAGATCAATTAATATATATAGAACCAGAATTCGATTAGTTATTAATTATTTAACTGTGAAATATTTTGTAGTTTAATATTTGTATGTGTCTAATAATAATTTAAAGAGAGTAGCCGTCATTACAGGTTCTAGTAGAGGAATAGGAAAAGCAATTGCTAAGGAATTTGCAAAAAATAATTATTCTATTTTGTTGAACGCAAGAGATGAAAATGAGCTAATAGAAGCTGTACAAGAAATAAGAAATGAAGTTAATGGTCCTAACCAAGTTTCATATCTAGCGGGAGATATTTCAGATGAGAAAATTTGTATTTCATTAATGGAAGAAGGTCAGATAACAATTGAAGAACTACAAATTAAACTTGTATTACAGAAAAATCCTGAGGAATATCCGGAAAACTCATTGTAAAGAAGGCTAAGTTTGGATAAAGATAACGTTCAGCAAGGAGATTCAATCATATATTATAAATCAAATAAAATAGACGGCGGCTCGATCAATCCTTCATTATATAGTATAAAGAAATATCTTGAAATGCGTGAATCTATTTTTGAAGATGTTCTTCAACTAATGGGATATGATTTTAAAAGACATGTTATTGGTTTTACAAGTTTATCAATAAATGATAACTGCAACCGTTAAAAATCAAATAAAAGTAAAAGAAGGCATCGATTTCTTATTATCTCATTTTAAAGCAAGACAAAGATTATTTCCAAGAAAAATATCTACATTAGCAAGTCAAGGAAATCAATTTATTGTATATAACAAAGAACAAATTCTTGATGCATGTATAAAATCAAATTTCATGGATTGCCGACTCAATGCTTACCCAGTTTTAGAAGAAGGATTGTTGCAAGCACCAAATATAATATTTGTAGACTTAGATACGAATTATGGGTCTAATTTAAAAGAACTAAATAGAAATTTAGAAAAAATATTAAAGATAATCAATCAAAGATTAAATGGATTTGAACCGACCATTCTCTGGTCTGGCAATGGTTATCATATTTACATAGTTTTAGATATTAGACCTTTAGA
>JAATVJ010000092.1 GCA_014523515.1 Nitrososphaerales archaeon TH1177
CTAAATGTAATCATACTGAGTGATTTTGTTAACTTGAAATGTAATTATAAATTTAATATTCTTAAAAAGCGTGTATCGATATCTAAATTAATTGATGCTGTGAATGAAAGTATATCAAAATCTATTTCATATGATGACAAATTCTATAATTCTTTAAAATAAAATAATTAGTAAAAGCCATAGCCGCTTCTTTTTAATAGCCATTATGACCATGAAATATGATGCCAATTTATATTGATTATAAATGAATGTTTTAATTCATATTTGAGTTTTCTCCAACATTATCGAAAGCAGTATTGTCTGATTGTAGTTTTTGCTTTTACTACATGGAGAAGTTACTGTTTCTCTTCAAGCAACTCAATATATAACTAAAAGAAATTTATCTAATAGATGATTCAATAGTAATCTAATAACAATATCTATTAAATAATATAAAATACTATACCAAAGGTCAATGACTAATATTTTTAATACTGATAATAATAATAGTTACAATGTACTTCCAAAACAATTTCTCAATTATATAAATTATGAATTAAGTTTTTTTGAAAAAGTTGCAGACAGGAAATTTTTATTTAATGTTTTAAGTAATGACAAATTTGAATTAGAGGTATCTAAATCAAAAGAAGAATATAATGATAAACCAGAATATCAAATAATTTATAGAGCAAATAATCTTTATCAATTTATCAAAAATCTATTGATGCTCAGAGAGTATTTAATTAAAAATTTTGGTAATAAAAAATAACAACAACAATAAATATTATAATTAATCAAAAAGAAAAAAAGATTTATCTAAAGATATAATAAATTAAAATTAAGATATACTTTTGCATTTAAGAATTAGTGTCCTCTATTGGATATTTCCCATACGAGATCATCAAACATAGCAATCGTATGGTCAATCTTAATTTTCATACCATCAAGCAAATTCAAGGCTTCTGTTGTGTCATTGGCTTTGACTAATTGAATAACCTCTTGGATATTATTTGCTAATTGGGAATGAGTGAATCTCATATGATCCATGATGATATCTGTAGAACGTGGTTGAGCAAATACATGAGGAATGAGCAGAATTCCAATCACCATGATGATGGCAATTATTTTCATAATGATATTATGCATTCTGATCTTTTAAAAATCGGTGAACAATGTTAATTGCCATATTATTATTATTATTGTATGAAGTCATTCTATTGTGTTATCACCTTTATTTTTTATTCATTAACATGGTTAAGTGTTTAATTAGATCTTCAGTGTTGATTGGTTTTTGAATAAAGTAGTCTTCACCAATTGTTTTACCCAACTCAGAACGTGTTTTTCTAAATTTTTCATAAAACATTTCACTTGCAGTTAAAAAGCAAATTTTTACTTCAGGATCTTTTTCTCTTATTTTAGTATATAATTGAAATCCATCCATTTTTGGCATTTTTATATCAAGAATTACCAAATCATAAAAATTGATTTGGTAATTATCCAATGCAGAAATAGAATCAGTAAATGAATCTACGTTAAATCCATTGTATTCTAAAATACTCTTTATTGTAAAAGTAATATCTGATTCATCATCTACTATCAATATTTTTTTACCTCTGATAGTAAACATTTTTACATTCTCTCTTAGTCAACTATCAGTATTCTTTATTAAGATTATAGACAATTATTAACACTTTCTACTCTAATAATAATATAATAGAAATAACATAATTGATATTGAATTTATATCATTTTTAAATTATCAAATGATGTTAGTGATTTACCAAATCAGAATCTAAGTAAGTAAAATTTAGAAATAATTAAAAACATTATAAAAGATTTATTTAATTTTTGAGTTATCAATATTTTAATGTAATAGAGTACATATTATTGCTATTAATAGTAAAAGCCATAGCCCTCTATTTAGGAGCAAATTTAGAAGGCTATGGTATTATTATGCTATATAGTATGTGTCTAATCTATCCTTCTGTCTTTCTTTGGACTTTACGACAAGATATGATATTGGGTACAGAAAACCGTTATACATATTAGATAATGCTTGAAGACAATTTTAGTATTATCGTAATCTGGAATAATCTTAAGTATTATTTATTAATTTATGAATTAGAGAGATTATAACTTTATCACATATAGAAAAAGAAAGAAAATTGATTTCATTCTTTTTTTGTAGATTTACTAGAAGTTAATAATTGAGAGGAAAAAAATCAAAGAATAGAGTTGTTGAGTTGTACTAACTCTTTTACAAATAATCAACGGTAATTTTAAATCTTGGACAAATCCCACATCTAACTAAGATGACCTATAATTCAGTTTTGAAGAATATATCTGAGGTGATAGAGGCTGAACAGGGTCTTCAGGAACTTAGACTTTTTCGACATCACTGGCCAATCAAATCGTGGGATACATATAAAATGATTAAAATGATTAGTGGTGCAAAAAGAGAATCTTTTGTATTGGATGTAGGATGTTATGAATCTCCTATTTTACCTATGCTGAAAAGATTAGGATTTATCAATCTTTATGGTTGCGATCTAGTATTGAGATCGTCGTCGGATTGCAATCCAAATTTTACTAATAATAATAGCAGTTCCTCCGAATATCATGAAGATTATGAACCAATAGCCAAAATGTACAGTGACAAATCGTACCAACTTTCAATTCGAAACATAGAGGATACAAAGTACAGGGATCAGATGTTTGACTATGTGACCTCTTTATCCGTTATCGAACATGGTGTTAACATTGAAAAGTACTTTAGAGAAATGAGTAGAATTATAAAAAGTAATGGTTATCTTTTGACATCTACAGATTATTGGCCTGATAAATTAGTTAACAATAAAAATGTCCTTTCTAAGGATATACCAGATAATATTTTCAGTAGAGATGAAATAGAAAATTTGGTAGAGATTGCAGAAAAAAATGGATTAAAACTAATTGAACCAATAGATTTTGAATATAAAGACAAGGTTGTTCGATGGGATGCAATAGATTTGGACTTTACTTTCATCTTCTTTGCTATGAGAAAAGAATGAAATTTATAAAATTTATATTATTTACATGATACGTATTCAGATTGTCATTTCAAGAAAGACTATAAGTATTAGTGAGGAAAACCATTCGGAATTAACTAAATTAGGTGTTTCTGGTGAAACTATTGATGATATTTCAAAAA
>JAATVJ010000093.1 GCA_014523515.1 Nitrososphaerales archaeon TH1177
TTTGGAGGGCTCCTTCTACTTCCTCTCTTACGATTTTCCTAATATCTTGCCGTAGTAATGCTATTGATCTTGGGATTGTTTTAAGTTCCTCTTCATAATCAGGTAAAAACGAATTATTTATTAATTTGTTATCTGTATTATTATTACTCTCGGGGTCGAGATATTTTTTTTCTTTTTTATTCAATTACAAATCATCACCAAGTAAAATCTTAAGTTTCCAATCTGATATCCCATTTAAATGAGATAATCGGTTACCCATTATTTTCAAAATATCTCTAGTAGAAAATAGCGTTCCATTCATCAATTTTAGCAATTTGAAGATTTTTTTTGCTGATTTTTGAGCATCTTTAAATGCGGTTTGTCCTTGATGCCAACAATAATCAATAGTTTTAAATTCTTTATCTATCTGGAAAAAAAGTAGAAGTCGTTGTTGGCTCAATTTGTTATTTTTTGGTACTCTAAACCTTTTTGATTATGAATAAGTTTTTTTATGACAGTATCAAAAGAATCCTTTAAGTCTCCTTGTCTTGCTAATAAATCATGGGTCTCTGCTGAAATTCTAATTGTTTTATATAAATTAGACATTTAATAATTTATAGACAAAGCATAAATATAAGGGTGCAGTACGTATTGCACTGAGTGCAATACATGAAAAATACAAAATTGAAAAGACATAAGCAATCCCAAGAAAAGAGAAATAGAGAAAAAGTATTATATGCTCTTAAGGAACTTAAAGAGGCAACTCCATCTAAAATATTAGAATATATAGATAAACAATCTGAGAAGGATGCTAAAAGTTATTTTGAAAAAAATAATAATATAACATGTACTTTAGAACAACTACAAAAAAAGAAAAAAGAATTTTCAATGGTAATAAGAACAGTAAAGAGCATATTAGAAAAACTAACTAATGAGAATTTAGTTATTCATAAGAAAGGTGGAATTTATTCCCTTAATGAATCTATTAGCAACTTTTTATTATTTCCAAATCCTTTTGGAGAATCTATGGTATATTCAATAGGAAATTTTTTTCCAACAACTATTGAAAAAAGTTTAGAAGAATTTGTAAATAGATATGGATTATTTATGATTTTTGCTTTTATTCAACTATTGTCATTTAAAAATTCAAATGAGAATGAAAATGAAAGCATTTCTTATCATTATACCGATTATAATATAGATAATTGGTTAAAAGATGCAATTCCGTTGAAATTAATGTATGATTTATTTAGAACATTATATTTTAATGACAAAGAAAATACAAAAACTACTATTATTAATTTAAAAATATTAAATGGATTAAACAAAATAATTGAAATAAAATACCCTTTGTTTTATAAGGAATTTAACGATAAATTAAAGGAACACAAAGAATTAACACAAATAATTGAACACAATACGAAAGAGTATAATAAAGCAATCAATGAAATGGATGAATTCTTTGATAAAGCGGAAAGAGAAAATATAGTCTTGAATGAATATAAGAACACATCACATACATTACCAACTACATTTGGCGATCGAGCATACGCAAGAGTAGTACCCAAAGATTGGGAGGAACAATTATCACATTTAGCAAAAGAATCGGATGATAAGGAGAAATAACAGCAGTTTAGGTAATGCTTCTCTAAATCAAATAGACACAAAAATATATATTATCAATAGATCTTTAGCAAATTTACTTTTTCTTATTATTGCTACTGCTGTTGATTAAATAAAATCTGTCACAGATCTGGATCATTCTGTTTTAGATCTCCTACAATGACATTTTTAATTGCTTCTTCATCCTCTTTTGTTATAAATCCCTTTTTGGCATACATCTCTTGTCTTTTTTGATCGACTTCATCCAATTTTTGAGCGAATATCTGTGTCTCAAATAGACGAGATTCTATTTTTTTAAAATGATCCTTAATCTCTTTGTCTTTTTCCACTTTCTCATTTTGTTTAGCAATAAAGTCATTTTTCATTATGTCTACTGTATCTAATACTGTTCTCATTGCTTCTCTCATCTTAGCAATCTCCTCATCTTTTTCCTTAATTTTTTTATCAATTATATATTTTTGATAATCGTCTTGTTCCTTTAACTCTTGAACCTGTTTAGACAATCTATTAGATTTATCGATAGTCAAATCATTAATTGCTGCTAGATATCCTTTACATTCTTTTGTACCTTCCAATAAAGTCTTAATATCTGGCTTCATGTAATGGCTTCTAACTCCTGGCAGTTTATGACCTAACATTAGTTCAATAAAATCTGGATATACACCTGCTTTTGTACATTCAGTATTCATAAATTTTCTAAAGCCATGAGTAAGCATTGTAGGGTTTCTACCCTCTTTTCTATTATTTTCATGGTCAAAAGGTAATTTTTTTCTTAAGGTGCTATATTTTGTTAATACATCATTTATCATATTTCTAATACTTCTTGGAGTTAAATGCCTAGGATTATTTATCTTGAGTTTATCATTTGTATTGAATTGTTCTCTTATCAATGGAGAACTACCTTTCAATTGTTCGCCTTGATTTTTTCTGTAAGATAGATAGGAATCTATTAATGTACTACATTCTGGAGTACAAAAAGTCTTGTAACTATGTTTCTTGCTTTTACGATATGCTGTTATTTGGTATAACTGATATTTTTCAATCTTTTCCAAATCTCTTATTTTTAAGATATTAACTGCTCCATTTCTTAATCCAGATGAGGACATGAGAGAAATTACTAGTTTTACTCGAATGTCTTGAGCAGCATTAAACATTATTTGAATCTCTTCCTTGGTATAAGGTCGATCTTCTCGTTCTTCTTCTTGTTCTATTCCATAACTATCATTATCATCAGTATCATCATTTCCTAGATACATATTAATTAAATTCCATTTGAATGGATAATCGGTATTTACAACATAAAACTTCTTTACAACAGATAAATATAAAACTGCAGCAGCATATGATATCTTCTTTTGGTTTCTGAGATATACTAAATATGCTTTGATATCGGATTCAATAATTTGTTGAGATTTGTTTTCTGCAACAAGTTCTCTTAATGTTGTAACTCCTAAAAATTTCATGTAGTATTTTAAAATTGATAGACTATTTTTTCTAGTAACCTCAGTTTTATACGAATAAATAAAATTATTATAATATTTTTTATTTTCTAATTCTTGAGAATCATTTAGAACTTGCATCTCCATCTATATCTCTTGTTCGATAAATATTTCAAAGTAGTATATATGGTATTTTATATTTCCTTATAAGGTAGTAAAAGGCAAAGGCTCAGTAACTATAGTAGAAGATCCAACTATATCGGTTTCAGAAGGGGAGAAAATAAGTATGAAATATCTCGGTACACTAGATCATCCAATAGCAAAAATGATAACAGAGCATTCAAAGAATGGAGAAAATGTACTTATTGAAATCAGTCCAAAATTCTTTTCTACATGGGATTATGGTAAAGAGTAGGACATGACTCCAAAGTAAGTTTGCTATTTCCATTTTTCCTTTCTTTCTCTCCACATTTTACTTTATTCTATAAAATTTGTGAGCCTACTCTGTTATTTTTCATTCTGATCATTAAAAGGTACGTGATAGTTAGTAATTTATGACTGTTGTTCTGGTTATATTTTGGTAATACCTAAAAGGATTGTAAATATAACAACAACTTTTAATATTATATTACCAAACTTTATCATAATGAGATTTAAATCACATGATGAATTTACGAATAGGTCAATAAGTTACAAAAAAATGGAAATAAGATTTTATCTTATTTGCATGTATTTATATTTATAATTTATAAAGATCAGTAATTAATATTAAGTTTGATGATTAAGATATTTTATAAATTCATCTATGCAAAATTTAATATTAAGCTAAATAATTTAGATCATTTAACTTTTTTTTTACTAAATATTCTAATTCTTACTTCTCTTTTAGCTATGAATAATGAGAAGCTATTTGATAAAAATATTGTTTTTGCTTATTCTGAAATTACATCTAGAGATGTCTACAACAACAATGAAAATTATGATGTAAATGTATCAGATATTCCTGCAAAAAAAATAACTCTTGGAGATATAGATATTGCATATAAAATTTTTGGCAAAGGAGAATCTCCTCTCGTACTCATAAGTGGTAGTGCTAATGTTATGGACGCTTGGCCAACATCTTTTTTAAATGAATTAGCTTTAACTCACAAGGTAATTATTTTTGATAATCGTGGTGTTGGAAACACTACTATAGGTACTCAACCATTTACAGTTCAACAGTTTGCAAATGATACTGCTAAATTGCTAGCTGCTTTAAAAATACAAAGAGCAGACGTTTTAGGATTTTCCATGGGTTCTTTTGTAGCTCAACAATTTACTCTTAACCATCCAGAAAAGGTAAATAAACTTGTACTTTATGGTTCCTCCTGTGGTGGCAAGGATGCCATACCTCAAAGTCCTGAAATCGTAAAAACTATTTCTGACATTGTTAATAATCGTACAACTGATGAAAAAATGATTCTTTCTCTTACATTTCCCTTAGAATGGATTGAAACAAATCCCAATTATCAAGATAATATTCCCAAATCAAAAGAGATTGTAACTCTTAGTATTGTAAAAAAACAATTTGAAGCAGTAGAAGATTGGGTAGCAACAAATTGGAATGGAACTTGTGCTAATCTTCAAAAAATAAAGAATCCCACTTTGGTGATATCTGGTTTGAATGATGCCGTTATTCCATCAGAAAACTCTTTAATTATTGCAGAAAAAATAAAAAGATCATGGTTAGTCCAAATTAATGGAGCAGGACATGGGTTAATGTATCAATATCCAGAACAATTTGGTGGAATAGTAAAAACTTTCTTTGAAAATACCAAATTTAATTAAGAATTAATTTCTATACTTTTATTTAAGCAGTCACATTATTTATAAAAAGTCAAAGTTTAAATTTGTAACAGATCCCAACTACATGTCATACTCGAAACCCTCTGAGCCCGTATTGACAACGACGCTTAAATGCAGCCCATGCATATAGATTACCAAGAGAATTCTTTGTCTGACCAACAACAACATAACTATATTTCTGAAAAATTTACTTATGATGATCCCTATCGATCGTTTATGTATGCCTTGAAAGCCCCAGAAACCAAAAGACAATATCCAAAAAGATTGAAAGTCGTTTTTGATTATTTAGTATCTATTAATGAATTAAAAGAGAATCAATTGGAAAACCAGTGTAAAGAAGTTTTTTCAAAGACCTTGCAAAATCCTAATTGGTTAACATCCTCTTTGATGAAATTCATAATGTTTCAAAAAGAAAGAATCAAGACAAAAGAAATTGTTGCTATTACTGCTCATAATTACCTTAAATACCTAGCTTTCAAAAGATATAAGGACAAAGTATCAGAAAAACAATTTTCTAATAAAATTCAATATTATGATTATATTTTAAAAAAAGGATAAAAGTAACTATATTCATAACATAATATGATTATTAAACAAAAACTATCCATTACTATGATAATATTATTTTCTGTTTCGATGCTTATGACATCCACAGTATATGCAGCAATAGAAAAAGTAGAAAAGTATGCTGAAGATATATGTATACAGACTTATAAAGGTGATTGGGATGGCAAAGATTGCGATATTCAAGAAGCAGAAGATGAACAAAAATATTATGATGATATAGCAAGTTTAGAAGATTCAATATGTGAAGAAGTGGTCAAAGATGTAAGCCCTGAAGATTTGATAGATCTATGTAAAAATCTCAATGTATTTGAAAAGTAAATAATCTTTTCTACTGGATTAAAATGTAAATTGTTAAATTAAATAATGTTTTTTTATTAATCTTTGATTTTAAATAATAGTCATTTTTAATATATCTAAAATGTTTCTAACTTACCAGTTAATTAACAAGAAACTAATAATCATACCATTTGTTTTGGTTGTGATTTTTTGTGGCTGGATCCCCTTAGCGACTGATGCAAGTTCAACAATATCTCCTTCTTTAAGATCAATATCTTCAAATAATACAAATGCTTCTAATAATATAACAACAACAGCAACACCTATACAACATTTGATCATTATCTTTCAAGAGAATGTATCATTCGATCATTATTTTGGAACATATCCTAATGCAGAAAATCTTGATAGTGAAATTCCATTTTATGCTTCTGCTAACACACCTTCAATAGATGGTTTGACAAAATCGCTTTTATATAATAACACGAACTTGAACGATCCTTTTAGAATGAGTAAAAATGATTCAAAAACAGTTGCATCATGTGACAATAACCATGCCTATACTGCCATACAAAAATCTTATAATAGAGGTTTTATGGACAAATTTGTTGAATCAAGCGGAATAGTAATAGAGGGCTGTAATCCGAGCCAAGTAATGGGTTATTTTGATGGTAATACAGTAACTGCATTATGGAATTATTCTCAACATTTTGCAATTAATGACAATTTTCATAGTACCATTACCGGTCCCTCACTACCTGGACATATTAATCTTATTTCAGGTCAAACACATGGAGCAAAACCTTCTAATATTGAGAATGGAGTCGCTAATGGAACTTTGATAGGCGATAATGATACTTTCTTTGATGACTGTTCTAACGGAACTAAAATATATATGACTGGAAAAAATATAGGTGATCTTTTAAATAATAAAGAAATAACATGGGGTTAGTTTTCAGGAGGATTCAAACCAACGTCTAGAACAGACGATGGGAAAGCAGTCTGTGGATCTTCCCATGTAAATATCATAGGAAACAACATTACAGATTATGTTGTACATCATGAACCTTTCCAATACTATCGATCAACTGCAAACCCTACTCACCTTCCTCCAACATCTACAAGTATGATAGGTAAAACCGACCAGGCTAATCATCAATATGACCTTTCTGATTTCTGGGCTGCAGTTGAATCTAATAATATTCCTGCTGTAAGTTTCTTGAAAGCACCTTATTATCAAACAGGACATGCAAAAGCATCTGATCCAACTAATGAACAAACATTTTTAGTAAATACAATTAACAAGTTACAAAATATATCTAAATGGAATAATACTGCAATTATAATTGCATATGATGACACTGGTGGATGGTATGATCATGTTATGCCGCCAATAGTAATGCAATCTAATGATCCCAAATATGACGCGATAGGTGGTCCTGATGACCTCTGCGGTCTTATTAGTAAAGATAGTAAGTATCAAGATCGTTGTGGTTACGGTGGAAGGCTGCCTATTGTTATTATTTCTCCATGGGCGAAAGTAAATTATGTCGACCATCAATTAACAGATCAAACATCAATATTACGATTCATAGAAGATAATTGGAATCTTGGACGTATTGGAGACAATTCCTTTGATGAAAAAGCAGGTTCAATTTTGAATATGTTTAATTTTACAAAAGGACATTACACTGAAAAATTATTTTTAAATTCAGATGATGGTACAATTGTAAATAAATATTCAAAATAAATCCAAATCCAATTTAATTTAATATCTATAATGCAAATAGAATTAATATTTCCAATATTTGAGAGAAAATGTACAAAAGCAGAAGAGATTACTAATATTAATGGAATACAAAAAAAA
>JAATVJ010000094.1 GCA_014523515.1 Nitrososphaerales archaeon TH1177
ATGGCATTTGGGAGCTGTGAAATCCTTGCTCCAAATGTTTTTCATATTGAAACTAATAAAATGATAAATCCTAAGGCAGTAGTAATATCAGAAACTGCAGACAAATTTGAAAGTATTCTAGATGCTGCCCAAACATGCCCAACAAAAGCAATCATAATAATTGACAAATATACCGGAAAGCAAATTTTTCCCTGATATAGAAAATTCTTATATAAATTCTTACGTCAAAGTATAAAGTAGTTCCTTCTTTTAAAAAAGTAAAGTAAAAGAATGTCACAGTATTTGATTTTTTCTGATATAGACAATACACTCCTTCAATCATACATTATAAAAGAAGGAGAAATTCATCATACTGAAGAATATGGAGAAATTAAAACAGTTGTTAAAAAGATCCGTGATCACAATATTCCTTTGATATTATGTTCAACAAAAACTAGGTTAGAACAGGAAAAAATAAGAAAATATCTCGAGATAAATGATCCCTTTATAGTTGAAAACGGCGGAGCAATTGTTATTCCTGACAATTATTTTCCCATAGATCTTGAAGAATTGGGTTTATCAATTAAACATATTAATGAAAATTTAGTTATAGAGTTAGGAAAATCATACAATAGAATAATAGAAATTCTTCAAGAAATAAGAGAAATTTTTCAGATTAAATTCATTGCTGTACATGATCTTTCGATAGCAGAATTAGCTCAAAAAATGGAAATATCGATAAATAACGCAAAACTAATGGCATCAAGAGAATATAGTGAAACAATACTTGAAATCAGTAATAATGAATTAAATAAATTAAAAAAAATATTGGAACACAGAGGTCTTCGTATTTTACAAGGAACTAGATATAATACAATTTCTTCTTTACATGACAAAGGCTCAGCAATTTCAATTTTAAAAAAATTATATTCGATAAAATTTGAAAAAGAGAAAATTGAGTCTATAGGAATAGGAGATGCAATTAATGACATTCCAATGTTTGAAAATGTTGACAAAGCATTCTTAGTACGAAATATTCAAAATGGTTATGCTTCTATGAAAATAAATAATCTAACTAGAGTAAATGGAATCGGACAAATAGGTTGGAAAGAAATAATATTAAAGCATGTAATCAAGAGGTAAAGAAAATGAAGGATGCAACTATTCACATCGTCCCACATATGCACTATGACGCTGTATGGATTCTTAATAAAGAAGACTACTACTTTATAAATATAGAATATATTCTAAAACAAGCTCTTAATCTTATAAAAAAATCTGATTATAAATTTATGTTGGAGCAAACCTTTTTGCTAGAAAAAATAGAAAAAGATTATCCTCATATATTTTCAGAAATAATTGACTGCATTAAGGAAAATAAAATAGAGATAGCAGGAGGTCAATATTTATTGGCAGATAATATGATGTCAAATGGCGAAGTATTAATAAGAGAAATAACTGAAGGAAAAAAATTTGTAAAAGAAAAATTAAATCAAGATATAGTAGTTTCGTATGGAGCAGACGAATTTGGGTTTAATGCACAATGGCCTCAAATTTTAAAAAACTGTGGTTACAAATACTTTATTTTTAGAAGAGGAATACATACTTCTACTCCATCAGAATTTTTTTGGGAAGGAATTGATGGTAGTCAAATTCTAACTCATTGGATGCCACTAGGATACAGGGCAGGTCTTTTTTTAGATCAACTAACGCTTTCTTTAAAACAATTAAAAAAATATGCTGCAACAAATCAAATTTTAATGTTATCTGGAAGTGGTTCTACTCCCCCTCAGCCAGAATTAATTGATGCCATAAACGAATGGAATAGAAAAATAAATAGAAAAAAGGGAAAATCTAAAAATCAATACAAAATGATCATGTCATCTCCTCTTAAATATTTTAATTATTTAGAAAAACAAAATGTTAGATTCAAAATAAGAAAAGGAGAGATGTATTCTGGAAAGTTCTCTGCTGTATATCCTGACTGTACAGCTACACGTATGTGGCTAAAACAAGGGATAAAAGAATTTGAAAATAGTATTTTATTACTAGAAAGATTAGATGCTATAGCATGGTTAATTAATATACATGACGAAAATATTTCAGATCAGCTTCAAAAGTATTGGAAGAAAATACTATTTGTTGCAATGCATGATGTTTTACCAGGAACAGGAGTTGATGAGATCTATAATGAAGTAAGAGAAATATTTGAAAATGAAAGAAAAAGTATAGGTAGATCAATTTTTGACTACCTAAAGAAAATTTCATTAATGACTAATTTTGATAACGATATTATCTTTATTTTTAATCCTCTTTCATGGAAAGTTACAAATTGGGTAGAAATAACTTTAGAATTTAATGAAGGAGAAATCAAAGGTATAACTTGCTTAAAAAGTAGAGATCAAATTATAGATATAGAAATTTTAGATTATTCATTATATCAAGATAATTCTATACAAAAAATAAATCTTGGCTGTGTTATTTCTGTTCCTCCATTAGGATTCAAAACTTTAGACATAGTAAAATCTGACACTATAAACAGGCAAACTATAATTGCTCATGATACAAGTTTTAAAAATAAAGAATATGAAATCGAAGTAAATAGAGAAAATGCAATTATTACAGTTTTCAAATCTATAAAAAATAATAAAAAATTACTTTATTGTATTGGAAATGAAATAATTTTAGATGAAGAAATAGGCGATCTGTATTATCATAGAGAAAATCTAAAATTATTGAAATCAGAAACTGGAGATGGAATTAAATATGGAATATTTAAACCAGAAAAATATGAAGTAATTCATGGAAAACTAAAATCACATATAAA
>JAATVJ010000095.1 GCA_014523515.1 Nitrososphaerales archaeon TH1177
AGCACCAACAACAGCAACAGACCAAAAACAACCAACAGCAATAAAGAAAGATATCGTCTGTAATCCTTCTGAGCAGTTATTGGTGAAAGGCTCTTCTGGAAATGCAGTTACGACTCTACAAACTATTACCACAAAAATGGGCTACGATCCAAAGGGAACAGACGGAAAATTTGGACAAAATACTGAAAAGGCAGTTATTCAATTCCAAGAGAAAAATGGTTTGGTAAAAGATGGTAAAGTTGGAAAAAATACATGGGCAAAATTATGTGACCTATATAATAAGAAAGATACAGCGACACTTGAAGATTTAATTGATGGTGGCAATAAAGCTGGTGGTGGCGGTGTAGTACCGGTTGGAAAAAATGAAGTTTGTAAAATTACAAAACTTGACTTAAAATCCGGAGATGTTGGAGGTGACATCAGTATTCTTCAAAAAAATCTTAAAGAACTAGGATATTATCCATATGATGTTGTAGATCAGAAATTTGGACCTAAGACAGAGATGTCTGTGAGACTATTTCAGATTTCTAACAAGTTACCAGTAACAGGAATTGTAGATAAGACAACACAAGAAAAGATATGTGCTGCTTCTACTGACAAGAATAAACACAGAGAAGTGATATTAAACAATTTTGTTAAAAATCCAAATGTATCTACTCTGGATTTATTAAAAGATGGACAGGGATTTAAACAATTTAAGTGGCATACATGTGATTTTAAGGGTACTTCTTCTAATCCCCCATGTCAAACAGAATCTGATAAAGGACCTAATGAACATAAGGCTATAGAACTACAAACACTGTTAAATCAGATAATATTGGAAGATCGTGTTAATCAAGGTCCTAATGCAGTATTAACAAAGACGGAATATCTACTTTCACCCACTATTAAACAAAGTTATAATAAATATTTTGTAGAACAAGCTGAGGAAATTCCAGAATACAAACCATTTAAATTAAATAAACATGCATTAAAATTTTTTAGGGATATGTTAAAAGCTGCAAAAGCAGACGGAATTGAACTTGCTCCATTCTCAGCTTGGAGAGACCCAACTAAGGATGTTGAAAGAGCACAGAGTCAAGGTAGTTCAGGTACTAACCTAGCAAAAGACCTTTCAGCTCATGGAATGGGGCTAGCTCTAGACATAAAAATGAGTGACGGTAATAAAAAATACCAAGTTACAAATAAAGGAAAAATTGAATCAGGGGAAGGAAGGACTTCACCATTTGATCAGGTAGTAGATATGAGAAGTTCGTCTATCCATAAATGGCTAGCCATATTTGCAAAGGACTTTAATTTCCATCAATATGGCTGGGAACCATGGCATTGGGAATATAATTATAAAGGCTTCAAAGACGTTTTCTTTGCAGACTCGCCAGCATTAAAAAAATGAGTTAACGATCCTGTTAACTCATTTTGAATTTAATGATAAAAATTTGAAAAACCCATCTTAAAATAATTAATGAGTTAACAATTACATTAACCTGAATAACATTGATAGTGTAACCATTAAAAATCCGATATATTATGTAATAAATTAAATATAAAAACAGAATGTATTATTACATTAACAAAATTGTATATAATTACTATATTGAATTAATGTCTAACGTTTCTGTTAACTTAAGAATTAGATAATAAGACATATATTTTAAATTTCTTCTGTAATCAATTTTATGACCTGTTAATTTAACAAAAATGAATTTAGCTATGAATGTCCTATTCTAACATACATGTTGGTCAAATTTGTCAGAAACAGAACATCCACTATTGTAGTTATGTACTCTTTTTGTATTTGTATTTTCTTTTTAGTCTTAGTCTACGTAATACTTCCAAAGCATTGGAACCATTTAAGGACCAACAAAGAAGTCATGTTTCTGTATGGAATTGGATTCAAAGATTTAGTTCTTTCCACATCTATAACAAACACAGAAGAGTATCTGCATTCATTATAGATGAAACTGTTATTTATTCAAATTGGAAATAATCATTATCGGTTATGGATTTGTATTGAACCTATTCACAAATCTGTGCTTGGAATATACATTTCTCAGAAGAAAGAAATATGTTTGTAGCAGAGAAATTCATCAGATCATTGGTTGATAAATATGGTAGACATACAGTTTACACAGAGATGATGGTACTTGGTACCCACAGGCATGCAATTTTCTGCATTTAAAACATCGATTGCATTCTCCTTTAGAGAAAAGTCTGATTGATAGAAAGAGAATAATGCAGTATTTTAAAGACAGGACAGAATCTTTTGATGATTACTATCCATGTATTGATAAGAAAAAGAATTGTGATCTAGAACATGTATACAAT
>JAATVJ010000096.1 GCA_014523515.1 Nitrososphaerales archaeon TH1177
TTAGAGAATAGTATACCAGAAGATGTAAAAATAAAATTCAATCAACTTAAAGAAGATATAATTAATGGAAAGGTTGTTGTACCAGAAAGATATAATGATATTGTAGAGGGATCTAATAATAATTAAATTTTAAAAAAAAAAGAATTTTATACATTTCTCTACAATACTCTTAGTAGGTAGATGGAAAAGAAGAAGAAATGAAATATAATAGAGATTTCTTCTTTGAAAAAAGAAAAGAAATAGGAATTATTTCTATAGTTGTAATAATAATCTCTTCATTTGGTTTATTCTTTTATCAACAAAATATTACTGAACAAAATGTTAAAGATAGCATCTTTACACAATATAGAGACCGTCAAATAGAATCTATCCAAAGGATATCTGAACATATTAGCTCAGATCTTAAATTGCTTATGTCCATTCTTCAAGGAATTGCAGATTCTAGTCTTTTACAGCAAGGTCTTCTTTATGGTGATAGGATTGAAAAGATGATGCAAGAAAAATTTTCTGAAATTAATAATGTAACAAAAGTGGACACAATTTTTATTGCAGATAAAGATGATGTAACTTCATATGAAATCGTTTCAGAAGGCACAAGAAGTTTTATAAATATGGATCTTTCATTTAGAGATTACATACAAGAAACAAAAAGTACACTGAGATCAACTTTTTCAGATGGATTTAAGGGAATTGATAATATAGAAAGAATTGCATTAGCTGTTCCAATAGTAAATGGTAGTAATGGAGAATATATTGGAATAGTGGGAGCAAAAATACCTACCGAATCTTTTTTTTCACTTTATGGAAATATCCATGATATTAATTCTGAATTCTTAGTTGTATTTGATAAGAAAGGAACTTTACTTGCAGTTGGTGGAGATAAAAGTTTACTGGGAAAGAATTTCTTAAGTGAGAATGTACAAAATTTTACAAATCATAATCCCATTTTAATGAATCTTACACAAAATCTATTACAAGGTATTCCAGGATATGCAATTTATGATTATGGAAGAGGTGAACGATTAACTACTAATATTCCTGTATTTATTCAAGGTAAGCCTTTATATTTTATTCAAATAGTTACCCCTACTGATACAATTTATTCAGAAATTAATAATGTGTTGTTTGAAGAGAAGTTAGCAATGTTCTCATTAATTGTTGGGATCATTGCTGCAATCACTACTATAATAATATTTCTAATAAAATGGAATGTTATGCTTAATAATGAAGTAAAGAAAAGGACAAAAGAATTACAAGAATCAAATCGAGAAATTGCATTAGCCAATGAAGAGCTAAAAGTTAATGATAAAATACAAAAAGAATTTATCAATATAGCTGCACATGAATTGAGAACTCCTATTATGCCTATTCTAGGTCTTAGTGAATTACTTTACAAAGTTGTAAATAAAAAGGATAATAATAACTTAAAACAAGAAACACTTAAAGAATATCTTCAAACCATAGTAAGAAATTCTCATAGATTACATAGACTTGTTGAAGATATACTAGATGTTACCAAAATTGAAAGTCGAGTCTTTAAATTAAATACAGAATTAGTTGAATTAAATGAAGTTATAGCAAATGTTGTAACAGATTTTGAGAATATAATCAAGAATAAAAATAGTAAAGTCCAGATACTATACGAACCTAATAGAAATAAGATATTTGTTAATGCAGATAAAACAAGACTAACACAAGTTATCTCCAATCTCCTTGATAATTCTCTTAAATTTACTCAAGAAGGATTTATAATAATTACAACAAGAATAACAAAAAACAAAGAAAAAGATGATAAGGATAAAGTAATTGTAATAATAAAAGATAGTGGTATAGGTATTGATAATGAGATTTTACCAAGACTATTTACAAAATTTGCTACTAAATCAGATCAAGGTACTGGTCTTGGTCTCTTTATAGTTAAGAAGATTATAGAAGCTCATAGTGGTAGGATATGGGCAGAAAATAATTCTAATGGCATAGGATCTACTTTTTATTTTACACTACCTATAGTCAAAACTAGTGAAATAGTAATAGATAAGGGATAATGTCTTATAACAATGACTAAAAGTATTTTATTAATAGATGATGAGCAGGATATTACTTTTACAATAAAGAATATTTTGGAAGATAATAGATTTAAAGTTGATTCATTTAATGATCCTATTACAGCACTAAAATCTTATAGAACAAATTTTTATGATCTAGTAATTCTTGATATAAAGATGTCAAAAATGGATGGATTCCAATTATATACCAAATTAAGAGAAAAAGATCCTAAGATAAAAATATGTTTTTTAACTGCAATTGCAACCTTTAATGAAGAATATAGAAAAATACAATTGACATTGGGTAAACCAATTGATAAAGATTACTTTATTCAAAAGCCAATCAGAATTGATGTTCTAATTAAGAAGATAACTTTGATAATGAACAAAAATGAAGAATAAAGTATTTAATCAAAATCATCTGCAACTTTCTTAAGATAGTACCATTGCTATATGCGATATAGTAGAACTATTAGATGCAAATCCTGCTAATATTCACATTACCAGATTTTAAAATGTTTTTTATAATAAATAGATCTTTTGCGTAATTAGAAAGATTAAAGCTATATTCTCCTTCTATATCACAATTCATTATAGGTTTGCTAAATTATGATAGGTTATCTAAAAAGCCATTATTGTTCAGATCATTTACTGGATTAGAATTATCTGAATTTGATTCTATTTGCAAAGAAGTAGAATCTAAATATCCAAAATATGAGATAAAAAGACTATCTAAGAATGATAGAACAAGAAGTGTAGGTGCAGGAAGACATTTCAAACATTCAGTAAGAAACAGATTTCTCATGCTTTTGGTGTACTACAAACTGTACATAACTAATTCATTATCAGGATTTCTATTTGATCTAGATCAAAGCAATGTACATAGAGATATACGATATATAAAACCTATAGTATAAGTTGTATTCCGCTACCTCAAAAGTTATACAATCTTACGAGGAGATTGAGAACTGTAGAGGAAGTAGAGACATATTTTCCAGGATTTAAATCGTTTATAGACACAACAGAACAAGAGATTCCAAGACCTAAGGACAAGAAGAGGAAGAAAGAATACTATTCAGGGAAGAAGAAAAGACATACTGTAAAGACACAGTATATGGTCAACAAAGAAGGAAAGATATTGCATAAATCAAATCATCACAAGAAAGGAAGACAGCATGATTATTCTGTCTACAAGGATGAACATCCAATAACACCACCACAGGTTAAAAACTATTTTGACCTGGGATATAAAGGAATAGAAACTGATTTTCCTAATCTTAAAGTAATATTACCAGTAAAAAAGAAACGTAATGTCAAACTCACCAAAACAGAAAAGAGATACAACAAAAGACACCGTAGACAGAGAGTAATTGTTGAACATACTATCTGTAGAATAAAGAAGTTTGGCATTATGGGAAATAAATACAGAAACAGATTGAAGAGGTATGATGGAATATCTGACATTGTTTCTGGTTTGGTTAATTATAGAATAATACACACTACTAGGAGATAATAATCGTAATTGATTACAATAAAATATAGTTTAGATTTTATCTAATTACGCAAAAGATCTAATAATTATGGTGAATAAATAATAATATCCCACTAGAGTTAGATTCACTCTATTAATTAATTAAAAAATAGATCAATTTGTAAATTTTATTTCTTTATTTATTTTAACTATCTATATTGCCTAATAAAATTATTTATAAAGAAGAAAAGAGTTCTGTCTAGAGTTCTTTGGACTGAAAAACCAGACTAGAGGACATGTATAATATGAACCTCAATGATCTCCTTTTGTTGTTGTTATAGCAGTAATTTTATTAGATAAACTTATGTTTTTGAATAATAATTATTTGTATATTCTAGTGATATCATCTTTTCTTGATTTGAAACTAATATTTCTTTGACTACTTTTTTGCCATCTTTATACTAATTTTTTTAAGTAATAATGTGTATATGTTTGGTAATGTCATTGGAACAAATCTTAAATCATAAAATATCTACAAGAAAGATAAAGAAGAGTAGCAAAGTAAATCCAAACAAAGAAAAGAACAACAAATTAAAAGAAGAACAACAATCACAAAAAAAGAGATTATCACCAGATCCTATAATCTATGACCCAGATAAAAATCAAAAA
>JAATVJ010000097.1 GCA_014523515.1 Nitrososphaerales archaeon TH1177
TAATGGTTCTATTGTAAATTATAATATAACTAGTAAAAAATTTAATGTTTTTCAATTAACAAAAGAAGCTGGAATTCCAATAAGTATAATTGAAGATAATAAAGAAAAGCTTTGGATAAATGACCATGCTACAAGTCTTTTCTTTAAGTTTGACCCTAAAAGTGGTCAAATTAAAAAATATTCCACATCATTACCTTCTACAAGAAACAATACAAGTTCATTGCCTTATTTTAATGAATATAGAGAAGGTAAAATATGGTTTAATGGACATGAAGGAAATGTAATAGGATATTTTGATCCTGAAAATGATACTATGGTTGAGTATCACATTCCAACAAGAAGTAAAATTTGGGGGAATACTTCAAATCCACTTAAATTTGCAATTGATAATACAGGATCTATCTATTTCACAGAATGGACTGAAAATAAAATAGGTATTCTAAATTCAAGTGGTATTGATAAAATTCCTATCCTCATGAATATTTCTAAAAATGTAATTGAATTAAATAGTAGAGAGAACAAAGGTGATACAATCAATATATCTTTATACAATAATAATCAAATAAATAACAGGAATAATGAAACAGATTTAATAAAATTAAACAACAACAACAAAAAAGAATCAGATGATAAAGTAAAGATGCTTGTTTCATCTTCAATTTCAAAATCAGGAATACTGTGGAATATTACTGGTAGTTTTAGTAAAGAGGAATTTTTAATGTCTGAAATTAATCCTACTACTATGCCATATAATTTAATACTAGAAGTCAAACCAACTAAAAATGTAGTCTCAGGCAATTATACATTAACAATTAGTGCAAGATATGAAAATATTATAACATATTCAAAAATTTTGGACATGATAATAAGATAAAAAAGTTTCTTGGTTATTATATATAATACCAGAATTTCTTATACCATTATTTCAATAGATTATCTTATTCTTGATTGTTCTCAAATTTAAATACTTTTTTGTATTATTGTATGAAGTGATAAAGTAAATGATGTAATCAATCTAAAAAAAGGAAGTAATGTTAATTAATTTTTTATTTATTATATTTAACCGTCGTTAGTTAATACCTCTTATTATTGTCATAACCATCTTGTTCTAGTAGTTGCCAGGTTCATCATTCTGAGGATATTGAGGTGGATAACCATCATTAGGATACTTATTACCGTCTCGTGGGAAGAATATATCCTTTATATTTTGTGGACAACCAAAGCTTCCTTGCCAACCTGACTCGGGATTATTTGGATTTTGCATTGGCCTATCAAATTTGGTAAGATCTTCTCCATCAATACTACAGAATTTTGTTACATCTACAGGTACTAAACCTTGATCGTAGTAATTAAGTACTCCCTTTATAGTATAACCATATATACCAGAATCGATAACTTGTCTATTGTAATATAGACCAGGTTGACCAAATACTGAAGTAATTGGAGCATCTAGTTCGACATCGTCTGCCTGTTCAAGACTTTGTGCCCTTTGAAAACTTTCTATGTCTTTAAAATAGTATTTATCTACAAGGAGCGTAGTAGGTTCTAAATCTTCACCACCTTGAAGTGGTAATGCAGTATTAGCATCTGATAATCTAACTTCCACATTATGTTTTCCATCGTGTATGCCAGGTAGTTTACCATAAGCTGGCTCGTTTGAATGGCCTAAGACAAGTTCAATAGGATTTACATATTCCTCGTCTGATTCTATAATAATACTTGCATGTGGAAATGCCATAGCTTCATTTATAGATAAAGTACTTCCTGAAATGATGGCAATACCTGCAACAAGAATGACGAATATGGCTGATGAATACTCAGATAATTTCTTCATACAAAAAGCAGTTCATAACAATAATAAAAATACATTGGTACATTTGTAGAATGCAAAATATTTTCCCTAATATATAGACATATAAATATTAAGAAGATAATTTTTTTAAACAACATCGTTTAATTTTTTAACTTAAAATATTTCTTGTGTTCGATGAATGTATCAAATGTTTTTTATATTCCATTAGTATTTTCAAACTAATGTTACCACAAAAAACTAAGATATTTGCAGTTCTGATGGCAACAATGATGAGCTTAGGATCTTTATCTTTGATGCCTTTAAATGTATATGCAAGCCATAGCTTCGAAGCAGGAGTTCAAGGCGATAATATACCAGATAATACACATGTAAATTTGAATGGAATAACTCTAGAACAACTTCAAGTTGTTCCATTATATGATGCCAGTCCCAACTTTGTTTCAGGGCACTTTTTGTTACAAGGTCCATGTGAAGACCGTGATGAGGACAATGATGGCACACCTTTTGAACCAAAAGTTTCTGTAATTGCAGGTCATATTGATGAATCCACAGATAATACATATGTTGACTGGGTCCCATTATACTATATATCCCATGCTTCTTTTAATCCAGGTACCTGTATATATCATTCCCATATCCCTGATCCGTTAAATGGAGGTGCTCCCAGAATTACTGATGTTGACTTAGTAAACTTCAATAAACAGTCCATATCCTTTAGCCCTGGAGATGCAGTGGACATAAACATTCAGAGAGTGCTTGGAAATATAGAAAATTTCTACGAAAATAATCTAGCATTTCCTACAAAATTACCTGAAAACCTATTTCAAGAATTTCAAAATGGTCAGAATAATCCAGTTTTCGACTTGAACGATAAAGATCCAAAGAATGATGGTTTAGGACATGAATAGTAGATTTATTCTAGTCAATTAATAATATTTCTTTTTTTAGCAATAATATAAAATTCTTTTATTCAATCTCTATATTTATTTCAATAAGGAAATCTCTTGTTACTATTTAATATGGTAACATTTATTCTCTATTCTTTAAGTTATTTTTATTAATAATCATGTACATTCATCGAATATACCATAAGATTATTAATATACAAAAGATAAAGAGGCTCTGTTAAGTTAAGGAAATAGATTTAGCCGTGAATGTCCTATTCTAACTTGTATGTTACTAGAATTTGAAAGGAATAAAGAACATAAACTATTGTAGTTATGTACTCATTGTATTTGTATTTTCTTGATTTAAGTCTACATAATACTTCCAAACCATTAGATATATGCAAGGACGAAAAAAGAAGTCATATTGCTGTATGGATTGGATACAAAGGTTTGATTCATGTCAGATCTATAACAAAAGGAAACGAATATCTGGATTCATAATAGATGAAACTATTATTCAGATATGTAACAACCATTTCTGGTTATGGATCTATTGAACCGGTTCATAGAACTATACTAGGATGCATATTTCAGAAGAAACATGAAACATGTTGTAGCAGAGAATTCATTAGATCATTGGTTGATAAATAAGGAAGGAAGACATACAGTTTACACAGATGGTGGAACATGGTATCCTCAAGCATGCCAGTTCTTACATTTGAAACATTCATAGATTGCATTCTACTTTAGAAAAGAGTTTGATGATAGAAAGAGGATGATGCAGTATTTTAAGGACAGAACTAAATCTCTTGATGATTACTATCCTTGTTCTATCAACAACAACCAAAAGAAGAGGAAAAATAATTGTGATCTATCATATGTATACAATTGGATTAAATTATTCATCTATTAGTATAATACAACAATTAGAAATAAAATACCATTTATTAAAAGAGGAGGAGTAATAAATTTAAGTTAACAGCGTTTTTAAATCAAAGCAATATTTGTTTATTATAGATAAAACAATTATCTAAATTAAAAACTGTCTTTATTGGTTATGAATTACAGTTGAACCAATTTATAAAACTATATCAGAATTCATTTTTATTCTCTTTGTCAATTCAATAGAAATATCATATTGGATACAGTACTATTTGTATCTTTAAGTTTTAATGATTATGATAATATACTTTTGAAAAATATTAAAGTAATAAGATCTTTGGTATTACTATATCACGATGGTTTGCATAACAGTTTTATTATAATATCAACTTCAACTTTATTAGTAAATTGAAAAAATATGATATTTTAAAATATATATCAATATTTACAATAGCACTTTTTATCATTTCATTTTCTATGATTGATCAAATATCTCGTGTCTCTGCCCACAGTTTTACTACAGATGATGTATCTTATTTTATAGGTCTTGATAAAAGAACCAAAGTAGAATTGGAACTTGCAGAGAAAAATTATCCTTCAAACATTACACTATCGATGGATCATAGCGATAATGCTGCGAGATTTGTATATGATATTTATTATGCCGATGATGATGTTGTGGATGATAATGATTTTATTAAAAGGTATGACAAAGCAATAGGTTCTTCTAATTCAACAACATATGCCTTAGTAGTTGCTGATCTTTTAGATGAAGTATTAAGAAATTATGCAGATGCAATAGTTACTGATATAGATCTTACTAATATGTCTAATTTGATGTTATTAGATAACAAGGAAAATCGTACAACTTCTATCAGCTCTGAAAATGATTCATCTAATGTAAATTATACTAAATTCTTCTCAAAAAATAATCCGATATTTAATTATGCTGATTATGAAACAGCAAAAGCATTAGTAGTTGAAATTAAAGATATATTTGAAAAATATCTAAAATCATCTAGTAATGCTATAAAGCAGTCAGTAGATGTTATTTCGAAATTAGAAAAGGATCTTGAAAAGTTAAAAGATGTAATTAATAATAATGGTTCACCAGCAGTACTAATGGAATTGGTTCATTTACAAATACATCCATCTTTACAAACAGGATTTGGATTACAAACAAAGATGAATATGGGTGGACAAATGGACATGGATTGATAAATTGATGACGTAGAATCAGCTAATTGAAATTGAGATTTATTTCTAATTTTATATATATAAAATTCTTAATACAAATTACATTTAGTAAAATTTTTTCTATTCACAATTTAGTTTGAGAATGAATTCCGGTGACCTTAACCATAGATGGAAATAGTTAGCAATAGAGATATTTTACTATTTTATCAAATATGATCTTTCGTCAAAATTTCTAAAGTAATAAATATAGTGTACATACTTTGTTCACTACTTTGATAAATATAATATCCTTTTTTTTAGGATTGAGTATATTATTGGTATTAGGAATAGCAGCAACAACAACTACCATTAATAATTCTCAATCTCACTTTGATAACAACAAGAATAGTATTATGGCTTATGCACAACAGATAATGGGAATTCCTTCTGGTGGTGGATTTGGTGGTATGGAACCACAACAACCAAACCAGCCAGGCGAATATGCTGCGGGAACAATTGCAAGTATACAAAACGATAAGGATGGTGTACCTACATGGGTACTTTCTGGAGCATGGAAAGGTGCTATAACTAATATTGATAAAGAAGAGATTAATAGAGATACACTTTCTTCTAATTCAATTAAGACCAGTAGTGATAATAATAATCTTCCAACTGCTATGTTTGAAGCAAATTTTGATAAGGTTATGTTAAATGGAGCTTCATTGCATGAACATGCCATCTACAACTTTACATTATCAGATATTTCAATGACAAATGATAAAAACTATGTCTTTAATGGAACTGCTACAATAAGTATGAATGATGTCCCAATTAATGATGTCCCAATTAGTATTAAGGCATTAAATAATAATGTGATAAGTATTTGGACCGATCCAGTCAAAATAAACAATCACTTTGGAAATACACCAATATATGGACAGATTATTCAAGATATAGTGATAAAGAAATAATAGCAATCAATGTTGTTAATATGAAATAATTGTATTAACAACTGTATACATACTCTATTAATTACAATCACATTTAGCATAAAATCTGAAGATTATAAAGCAAAAAAGCATTTATTATGTCATTTTTTTTCATATATATAGTTAAGTGTTCTGCTATGTATACATTATAGGTTGTTGTTAAAGTTGCCTTTAACATCTATTTTTTCAGATATTACGAAAAATAAAAATATTGTTTTTCTGCTGAAATAATAAACATAAATATATGAAGATACAACAGCTTCAAAAATGCCTCCAACTTAACTTAGAACCCTAATTTTCGAATTATTATATCATCAAAATCTTTGGGATCCGTAATAACTTCTTTGATAGTAATTCATCTTTACATTCAGAGAAAAACATAATAGTAAATGTAAGTTTGATATTATATAAGAAGGATTATTGAGGAATAATTTATCTATTTTATTATTTTTAATAGTTTTTTTATCATCTTCAAGTTTTTTAAATTACCAGACTATAGATGCTAATAGACCAATAGCAGATGTAGAACCAGATTGTGGAGTGTTAAGAGATCATAGAATTAACATGACTGTAAATGGTTTTAATAAAAATGGTAATGTATATTGGGAATTTATAAATTCTAAAGGTTTTATCGATTATTATGGATATTTTGATACAAATGCTACAGGTGGCTTTGATGATTATACTATAGCAGATGGCTTTTTACCAGACACTTATATAATTCATTTCTTTGATGATAAAAACAATGATTATGTCAAAGATCCAAATGGAGTACAAGTAAATTTAACCTATACTATTCCATGTAATTGATATAAAGTTCTTGACTAAAAATATGAATAAATAATCATACTTTTTTGCTTATTGTGTTTTTAAAATTGTTCTTTAATAGATTTATGAATATTATTTTCTTTGCCATCTTATTTTATAATATTAATTCATTGTTAATTTATATTTCAAATAATATTAGTAGTGATTTATTAATTCAAAATGTACAATGACAATTGCAACAACAATAAAAAAAAGAACTATGACCTATAATATGTATACAATAGGTAAGATTATTGTTCATATACTTGTATAATACAACGATTAGAAATGAAATTTTATTTTCAAATGAGGTGATATAAATAAGTTAATAGAATTTTTGAAAGTATTCAAGTCCTCTTTTATAAACTTTATAGTATAAGTTATATTTTATTACTCTAACTATTCTGTGCTTTGACTTAATACTGATCAAAAGACAAAGACCAACTCCATACCGTCATAGCCTTCTATCTATATATCTATATTCACAATCACTCATTAGAAGGCTATGGCTCTTACTTATAAAACTCAATTGGCAAGTATATAATAAATCCTTTTTTATAGTATCTTTTTGATATAATCTATTGAAACTAATATCAAATATACAAATTGGCTATTTAATTTTGATTTGGGTTTTTGCATCATTATTCATTCATCAACAGGTTTACACCCAACAAGAATATCTAAATGACGAATACAATATTAAATTTGATTATCGTAACGATTGGAAAGCCAATAATGAAATAAAATACACAATAAGTTCAGAAAATACTAAATCATTGAATAAAAAGGTAAATGGTGTAGTATATTCAGGTTTTAATCATTTCCGCTTATTGCATATAATTCCAGATGTTGAGAAAAATGGATATGAATCAACACTTATTGGTGATGCTATCATTTCCATAACATTGTATCCTAATATGTCTAGCCTTGAAGATACTAGAGTATATCAAAATATGTCTAGCCTTGAAGATACTAGAGTATATCAAAATATGTCTAGCTTTAAACCATAGATAATCAAAATACCAGAAGATACTTTTTTCTAAAGTAGCACTTATTCGACGATATCAGAATAATATTGAACACTGAAATCATATTGATTCAATTCCTGAAGTATACAGTTTTTTATTTATATTTTTTTCTATTTTCTAACTAATTTTCTATTGTTAAAATTAAGTTTCTAATAATAAAAACTATATACAAGACAGTAGCAATAGAATCCTACTACATGGAAGATTTTACTTTCGACAGCTTGTTGGATATATGTAAATGAATTCTCATTGTTATAGATGAATCTGATTAATATCATTTTGTAGCCTTTATTAAATATCAAATTATACTATAGAGTTAATAATACTCTATTGTAGTTATGTCATATACATAAGTAGTAGATAGATTTAAAAGAAAATTATAATAAAAAACAATTTATAAATTTAAAAGCATACTTTAAGATAAATTCACTGATATTTTGAATACTATCTATAGCAGTACAAAAATAAGAATCTGATGTATGTTATAGTAATAAGAAAGATAATATTTAAGATTAATGATTAGAAAAGCTATAACATGGCCAACCTAATTGCATAGACATTTATGAAAAGTGATAAAATATAATTAAATATCAAACCACTATTAATTACTATATTGAATCGTTTTTTCTCGTGGTTATTTTATTTACCCTTTATAATATTTTTTATAATATTCTTTTTAATTTTCTTTTCTGATTTTTTAATAAATCTTGTAGTGAATCTTTTTTATAGTCAACAATTTCTTGTTGATAAAAATGATAGCGCCAGTATGGAAATAAGGTAGAAGAATCTTCTATGAGGTAGTATTCTACTGCGAACAACCTGTATCTATCTCTTATTATTAGAAATTTAATTTAAAATTATTATTAAAATGATATGATGTAAAAAAGTTATCATAATCATGGATTACTATCATATTAGTAAATACTCAATAGAAATTTATTTTACTATAAAAGATAAGCCAAAATTTATTTATTGGAAATGTACAATTATTATAATCACCGAATAATTACTACTATAACCACCATCTATTTTTATCCTGTCCTATAGTGTATGTATAATAAAAGAAAAAATGAATTCAAATAGAGAAAGAGAAAATAACAATAATTGTGATAATAGCAATTTATCTATAAAATGGACTAATCGATTTATCTATGCTGCCATTATTCAAGGAGCAATCATCGTTGGATTAACAATTTTTCTCATTTTTAGTCAAATATCCTTTCTAAAACCAGAAATTTCAAGAGTAATTGCAGCTGGAGGTGCAGGAACCTGGTTTACTTTTGGTTATATTATGTATATAGTTGTTGGAGTAATAGGAGTTGCAGTTTCTGCTCTTTTCTACTATTATCTTGAAAAGATATTAGCAAAGCCCTATACTATGCACCTAACTAAACTATTAGCTTGGACACATTTATTGCTGATGAATGTTGGATCAACATCTACAATGGGTATGTTAATGTATGCTGGATATATAGGTGGAGCAGCAATGCTTCCCGAAAATGTTGGAGGACAAGGATTTAATGCGGGACAGGCACATCAAATATTGGCTCCTTTCATTGAACCTATATCTATTGCAATTATTATATTACTTTTAGGGATAATCCTAGGAGGAGTAGGTTTTCTATTGACATATAATAGAAAAAGTACAAATCAAGAGAAATAATATAAAAGAGTATATATTCGTTCTATTTATTAATTTATTTTGTTGAATATTTTTCCATTAGTAAAAAAATGAATCTTTTTCATTTCATTTTTCATATTCTATAAATAATTTATGATAAAATAGATGATAAAATAGTAAAAATTATTTTATTTGATAATAATTCTCCTAGAATATAAAATTTAGAATTGAGAAATTTTTAATTAGCTGTCTATATCTCCCTCAGCCTTGTGGAGTCATTTCTATACCATCTCTTGGAGCAAATGCCAGTGTTACATTAGTAGCTCATTGTGAAGCATTTTGATCTGACATTGTATCATTAACTGAATCTTCTGAAGTAACTGCATCTTCCTGTGCTAATACATTTTCAAATGTTGATGGTATTATTCCTACTGTTGCAATTAAAGCAAATGCAAGGAAAGATGATATTGTAATTGCTATCGAATACAGTTTTGATTTAATATTAATTTTAGTTAAATATAATATATAAAAATTAGGATAATTTATTTATATCATAATTAGAAGTTATA
Source organism: Nitrososphaerales archaeon TH1177 (assembly GCA_014523515.1). Taxonomy (GTDB): domain Archaea; phylum Thermoproteota; class Nitrososphaeria; order Nitrososphaerales; family Nitrososphaeraceae; genus TH1177. The sequence continues at coordinate 9,773 of JAATVJ010000097.1, forward strand.
ATATTGTAAACAATATTAATCCTAATTCGTAACTTATTTTTTTGTTTCCAGAAAGAAAAGAATAGAATTCAGTTTTTTATATTCATCGAAAAAATGTCTTTATTAAGGAAATTAATGTACAATATTTTTAGATTATTATTCAATTCTTTTGAAATATTCATTCTAATAAAGTTTGAATATTTGTGATTTGATATACTGAGATTTGAATTAATTCCCATACATATAAATTAAAAAAATTTATCTAAATCAATATATAACAATATTATCGGTTTGTATATTTTATAAATTCTGAAATTAAAATTTCAATACCGTTTGAAAGTTCAATTTATAATTATAGTCAATAAAAAATAAAAATAAAAAAATTAGGTTAATATGGATTTTGTTGTTTTTCTGTTAGTTGGCTTTTCCATTCTTCAGGTAGATTTTGAACATAACCATTGTAAACTATTGGAATAGGTAATACACCCATTCCTCCTGTACCAGGTAATGCATTAACTGTATCATCCATTAGAATTTCTGAAGAAGGTGTTAGATCAATTCGTCCTGCTATTTCTGCGTCACTTGGGTCACCGTCATTGTTGGGATCTCCATCAACAATTACCAGGTCATTTGAAAATGAACTGGTAACATATGCGTAATATCCACCATCTTTCTTCGCTCCAAAGTTTGCTCCATGACAACCTGCACTACATGGTAACTCCTTGACTAATTCATCAGTTTCAGTGTCAACTATTGATATTGTCCCACTTCCTGTATTAGCAGTTACCATATATTGGCCATCTGGA
>JAATVJ010000098.1 GCA_014523515.1 Nitrososphaerales archaeon TH1177
AAAAATTAATTCTAGACTAGGGGTATTAGCTGAAACATTTGGATTCGGGATGGGTTTAGGAAGTCAAAGAGCAGGATTAAAAAGCGGATCATTAGCAGAAACTTATTCTGTTGCTAGAAAGAATGCACCTTCAGCTTTTTTAATAGCCAATATTGGTGGTGCACAGCTTGCAGAAGGATTAGATATCAAGATGATTGAAAAAATAATTTCCATGATTGATGCTAATGCTTTGGTAATTCATCTTAATCCATTACAAGAATTGATACAGCCAGAAGGAGAACCAAGATATAGAGGTGTTTTAGAAAAGATATCAAAAATTACAGAAAGCATAAGCATTCCAATAATAGTTAAAGAAGTGGGTGCAGGTATTTCGAGAGAAGTTGCTATAAAACTTGAAAAAGCAAAGGTCAATTGTATCAATATAGCTGGAACTGGAGGTACAAGTTGGGCTGGAATAGAAAAAATAAGAGCTAACAAAGTAAAAAACGATATTAAAGAACATCTCGGGGAGTTATTTTGGGATTGGGGAATCCCTACTGCTTTAAGTTTAATAGAGGTTCGTAATTCTGTAGAACTACCATTGATTGCATCTGGTGGCATTCGAAATGGTCTTGAAATAGCAAAATGTATATCACTAGGAGCAAATATGTGCGCAATGGCATACCCATTTCTTAAAGCTGCTTCAGAATCTAAAGAAAACCTTTCTAAATTTTCTGAACAAATAATTAATGAATTGAAAGGAACAATGTTTCTAACAGGATCATCAAATATTTTAGATTTATCTAAATCAAGACTTATATTAACTGGAGAATTAGCAGACATGGTTATTAGAAAATGAGGAATACCACCAAAATAGAGATTGAGAATTATATTCATAAAATTAATAATTATTTTATTTCTTTTCTTTCAGGAGAACCTTCAGAATTATATGAAGCGTCTTCTCATTATATAAGAAGCGGTGGAAAACGTCTTAGACCAATAATGGTTATAAAATCTTGTGAAATGTTTGGAGGTAGTCAAGAAGATGCATTACCAGCCGCCTCAGCAGTAGAGTTTATTCATAATTTTTCACTAGTTCATGATGATATAATGGATAATGATGATCTTAGACATGGAATTCCTACTGTTCATAAAAATTACGGCTTGCCTCTTGCAATTTTATCAGGAGATATTCTTTTCTCAAAAGCTTTTCAAATTTTATCTACCAATAACACAAAGTCAATAAAAGAAATTTCTTTGTTAAGCATGATAAGAAAACTTTCATCAGCATGTATCGACATATGTGAAGGTCAATGCAAAGATCTTCAATTTTCTAGGGCATATAATTTTCCTACAGAAGATGAATATATCCAGATGATTGCAAAAAAAACGGCTGCTTTATTTGAAGTTTCCTGTTCGTTAGGAGCTCTTTCTTCTCGAGATGCTACAGAAAATGACGTAAATAATATGGCCAATTTTGGAAAGAATTCTGGTATTGCATTTCAATTAATTGATGATTTAATTGGAATATCTGGAGACATTAAAAAAACTGGGAAAGCAGTAGGAAACGATATCAGGGAAGGAAAAAAAACATATCCAATTTTATTATCAATCAATAAAGCTTCAGAATTAGAAAGATCTCAGATTTTGAAAGTTTTTGGTAAATCTGAATGTGAAAGTATGAGTTTAAAAAAAGCGATAGATATAATATCATCTCTCCAAATCGAAAATATTGTAAGAAAAAATGCAATGGATTATATAAACAAAGCTATGGAGTCAATAAATCATTACAAAGATTCCGATCCCAAAAATTTTCTTCAAGAAATATCTCATTTCATAGTTGAAAGGAGTAAATAATATTGGATATTGATGAAGAAATAATAAAATTAGCAGAGGTTATTATATTAAAAAATGCGTTAGATTATAATGGGAAGGCCAGGCTCGATTCAGTTATTTCTAAAATACTAGGATCTAAACCAGAGATAAAAACACAAATCAAGAATATTATACCTAAAGTTAAAGAAATACTTGAACATATCAATTCATTACCGATACATGAACAGAGAGACTTGTTAATTGTCAAGTGTCCTCAAGGTTTAGAACCAAAAAAGGTAATTGAAAAAAATGAATCGCAATTACCTCCCCTAATTAAAGCAGAGTTAGGAAAAGTAATAACGAGATTTCCTCCTGAACCAAATGGATATCCTCATATAGGTCATGCGAAGGCAGCTGTAATTGATCAAGAATATGCGAAAATGTATTCTGGAAAATTTATATTAAGATTTGATGATACAAATCCTTTAAACGAGAAAATAGAATATTATGATGCAATTATGGAAGGAATATCATGGTTAAATATAATTCCGGATTTAATTAAAAATACTTCAGATGATATTTATTTGTTACATGATTATGGTAAAAAATTAATAAATAAGAATAGAGCGTATGTTTGTACTTGTAATCAAACAACCATTCACGATTTAAGATCAAAAGGAATTCCATGTCAATGTAGAAAAGACTCTGAATACAATTTAGAAAATTCAGATAAAATTTTTAATGGATATTACCATCAAAATGAAGCTATAATCAGATTCAAAGGAAATATGAATAGCAATAATACAGTAATGAGAGATCCGACACTCTTTAGAATAATTGGATCTAGCCATCCTAAGAGAGGCGAAAAAATAACTCTTTGGCCTACATATGACTTTGCTGCACCAATCGAGGATAGCATAGACGGGGTTACTCATGCTTTGAGAACAAAAGAATATGAATTGCGAAATGAATTATATCGTCTGATTTTAAATATTTTGGATATGAGAGTTCCGGAAGTGATAGAATTTTCGAGATTAGAATTTGAAGGATTACCAGTTTCAAAACGGAAATTGAAACCTCTTGTAGAAGATAAAAAAGTTGAAGGGTGGTCCGATCCGAGACTTCCTACTCTGATGGGATTAAAAAGAAGGGGTATTACACCAGAAGCAATAAGACGCTTTGTATTATCTCTTGGTATTACTCTATCCGAAACTAAACCTTCTATAGAAATATTAGAATCTTTTAATCGAAAGATTATAGATTCGAAATCAAAAAGATTATCGTTTGTTAATGTTCCTTTTAAAATAACTATTAAGAATGCAGAACCAAAAGAAGTAATTTTTAAAAATCATCCATCTTTAGAAATGGGATATAGGAAAATTAACGTAAAGAATATAGTGTACATATCCAACCAGGATGCTGAAAAATTAAAGGTTGGAATGGAAATAAGGTTGATCGAACTATACAATATAAAAATATCTTGGATTGACAAAGATAAAAAGGAAGGAATTGCAGAGTACACAGACGACATATTAAAAGAGAATATTCAAAAAATCCAATGGGTATCAGAGCAAGATTCAATAAAGTACAAGATCTTAAAACCAAATAAATTATTTATTGGAGATAAATTCAATTCCAATAGTCTAGAGATATTAGAAGGGTTTGCAGAATCTTTTGTGACTACTTTATCCGCTGATACAATGATTCAATTTATAAGACTTGGATTTTGTAGAATAGAAGACAACAAATCAGCTATATTTACTCATAAATAGGTGAAATAATGAAAATAGCAAGAGTAAGAACAAAAGAATATGGAGAAACTTATGGTATAGTATCTACTAATTTAAATAAAATAATAACAAAGAACGAAATTCAAGAACAAACTGGTATACCTCTACCTCTTAACCTAAAAGAGTTTTTATTTAATAATTGGTTAAATGAAATTATAAAAAATAATAGGAGATTAAACTTTGTTAAGAATATTAATGATAAAGAGTTACTTGCTCCTCTATCACATCCAGGTAAAATTATCTGCTTAGCTTTTAATTATTACGATCATGCAAAAGACGCTGGTCTTACTCCTAATAATGAACCTGTGATTTTTTTAAAACCTAGAACAGCCTTAAATAATCCATATGATGACATTCTTTGTCCCGGAAACGTTCAACGGCTAGACTACGAGGCAGAAATAGCAGTTATAATTGGTAAAATAACAAAGAAGGTTACAGAAGATGAAGCAATAAATTCAATATTTGGATATATGATATTTCATGATGTATCAGCCAGAGATATCCAATTTCAAGATAAACAATTTACAAGAGGAAAAAGTATTGATACATTTGCTCCGTGTGGTCCTTGGATAACTACAAAAGACGAAATCAATGATCCTCAAAATTTAAAAATAATAACAAAAGTTAATGGAGAAGTACGACAGAATTCAACAAGCAGTAAAATGGTGATACCTATTAAAAAAATAATCTCAAGTTTGAGTCAATTAATAACTATTGAACCAGGAGATATAATTTCGACAGGTACACCGGCTGGAGTAGCAATGTCAATGAATAATCCAAAGTACTTGAAAGATGGCGATTTGATAGAAATTAGTATAGAAAAACTTGGCACCATAAGAAACAAAGTTATTTTCATAGAAAAGGTAAAGTTATAGATCAAGATTGATTTTTTTGATATTTTTCTATAATTCTATTGAGCTTCAATACTTCTTCTTCTAAATTCCTAGAGTATTGTTCAAAAGATTTTATTAAATTTCCACGCAGATTAGATAGCTGGATTGCAATATTTAAGATATCTAAACTAGATTCAAAGGATCTTTCTGTTGCAAATACTTTCATTTTTTCGTTAAATAATTCCATTATTCTTTTTTGTTCTAATTTTTGTTCATTAATAAAATTAGCTAAATCTTCATTTCCAGGATTGTTAAAATTTCTAATATTTTGCCAATTAATCATATATTTATTTAATAATATATAACAAAAAATAAAACTTTTGTCATTTATCATATATTTAATTAATAATAACATATATAAGGACAAGATAGAGATTATTCGGTATTACCTATGGTTGTGGAGAATAAAGGTACGATTTCTTATATTAGGATTTTGAAGGAAGATCTTGAGATTTTACGTATAAAACCACTAGATGGGCCAATACCAGATTTCAAAGCTGGCCAGTTCGTTACATTAGCTGCTAATAATCCGACGGAAGGAAAAGTAGTTAGAAGAGCTTATTCAATAGCATCGCCACCAGAACAGAAAAAATATTTTGAATTATTAATTAGATGGGTAAAGAAACCATTACCAGGAAGATTAACAACTCAAATATTTAATCGTAAAGAAGGAGAACAGATCGGCTGGCTAAAGCCCACTGGCATATTTACAATAAATGAAAAACTGCATGATGGAAGTCCAGATAATAGAAGGCTTGTTTTAATTGGAGGTGGAACGGGGCTTGCTCCATTTATAGCCTATAGTTTACATCTTAAAACTATTGGCAGTAAAAGAGAGATAGTTGTTCTTCATGGTGCTAGTTATGTTGATGAACTAAGTTATAGAGAATTACTGACTGAGTTAGAAGAAGAAAGTTTAGATAAAGGAAAAGATAATTGGAATTTTAGATATAGAGCAAGTATAAGCAGACCACAAGAATTTTTCAATCGCTCGTGGGGAGGACAAAAAGGTAGAGTTGAATCATTTTTGAAGCCGAAACTGCCAGCGGGCTTTAGCCAGCCGATCGCTGATCATCTATCTCCTTTAGAAGAGTTAGTGGGGGAAAAAATAACTCCTGAAAATACTTCATTTTATGTTTGTGGATGGCAAGGTACTGTAGATGGCGTCTTAGATTTCTTAGCACCTAAAGGGTTTGTTGATGAAAGACACAAGAGACCAGATGGTAGTTATGAGGTTAAATTTGAATCCTATGGCTAAATTTATCTTTCAATACATCAAAAATGAAATTCGAATTTGAAGAATTTTCTTCTATAGAAGACTTATTTCTTTACATGGCATCTATTGCTCCCTATATGAAACAAGTATTACCAATAACATATTACAAAGGATATCTTTTATCACTTGTCCCTATTTCACAGCTTAGCACAGAGATATTAATGATGGTTTATGTCAAAACAGAAATGTCCACAGGTTTAATTGAATTTGATATTTCAACGAGAAAATATAAAACCGTCCAATCTATTGAACGTGCAGATAAAAATTATTTTATAATAATAAAGCCAAAATCAACTACATTAGCAGATAAAGCTATTGCAAATTTATTGAATAACCAAAAATAAAAAAAAGATAAATTTTTCTCGATTTTATAATTTAGAAGGGAGAGGCGTAGTAACAGAACTTTTTCTAGAATAGTGTTCTACTATATCTTCGGGTAATTTACCTTCGAAAAGATTTTTAGAAAGCCCTCTGAGATATCTCATTATTGCCCATGTACCGACCTTAATCAAACTTGCCATAAACAATTTCATAGGCGGCCCATAGCTTTTATTTCTAATTATAATTGGTATAATATCGTTAATGACTCTTAAATTATGTTCCCAACATTTCCAAAATAATGTAAATTGAGCTTCATTAAGGTTACCAAAATGCATTGAATTCTTTTCAGAAAAATCTTGGTAGAGTAAAGGAGCAACCAATCCTCTCATTTTCATAATTTTAAAATCTTCAATCAAATCTATGGTATATTGAGTTTCATCTGGAGTTTCATCTGGCCATCCTATTATAAGAGTCAAGGCAGGAAACCAATGATTATTATTCAAAATTTTACAACCTTCCCGAACAACAGAACCCCATTCTTCAGGTTGAAATGGTTTGGTTTTGACACCTAAGTGTTTTTTTACCATCCTGGGAGCAACAGTCTCTATTCCAAGATTAGTCGCTAACCACCTTCCGCTATTTTCCATATCATTTATTTGGGAAAGTTTTTTTATTAGAGCCGGTGATGAAGCTACAGCAGAAAGAGTCATATGGGTAGTCCCCACAAAATTAGCCCCTACTGCCTTTAAACCACTCCATAAATCTATAATCGCGTCTGCATTTGGAAAGAAATCTTTGTTATCACAACCATATAATAGCATTTCATCAGATTGAAGCCATATGGAATCAAATCCATAATTAAGATTAATCTTGGCCTCTTCTTGAAGTCTAGAAAGAGGAATATCTTTTTTTGATCTTTTATTTACATCACAAAAGTCACAACCACGTCCACATCCTCTCATAGCTTCAATTAATGAATTAATAGTAGGTCCTTGTATCTTGGGAATATTATCGATATTTCGTACAAATGTATGCAACAGCTCAGGAGCATCGCCTTGTTCTAAATCATGAAATAAATCCAAAGCTAATTCATCTGCTTCTCCTATTACAACAGTATCAATTCCATGAATTTTCATTCTATCTGGTTTTGCTAGTTCCCATGCGCCATTTCCTCCTACCACAACTTTAAAATTGTATTTTTTCTTTAATTGTATAACTGAAGCACACATTTTCTTAAATTTCATTGCTACATAAGATAATTTTTCTGGTGACATTGTTGTTGTAACTGGTGCCATACCTAAAGGATCCATTACATTAATTCCAACAACCTTTGTTTCTGGCCCTATACATTTATTTAACATCTCCGGATGTGCTAAAAAAATTTCTTTTCTATTATACTCCTTAAGTAAAGCTCCTTCTATTCTCCTTAATCCACATTGAGCTACTTTAACTTCCCCAGATTCTTTATTCGTTTCTACACTTGGGCAAAAAAGTTTATCAAAAACAAATTCAGGAACAAGTTCATATGGTCCACAGGCTATAAAACCATAAAGAAAATTCCCTCGATAATTAGTCATTAAACTCCTGTCTGCAGTTAAAACTATTCTCTTACCAGACGTGGTCATTATAATAATCCTCTCATCTCATCCTCAGAGAATCAGATATAAATTGATTATCATAAGCTTACTATTATAGAGTGTCGTATTCCTCAAAACAATTACTCAATATAATCCCTTTTCATGCCCTTCTATCATTATTGATTTCAATTGCTTTCTATTAAGATAGGTTAAAGCTTCTGAAAATGTTGTCCATATAAAATCATCGTGTTCATTAGAAAGGGTTATATCTCGAACATTAGTAGTGGCGTAATAGAAACTAACTTCTTTTCTAGATTTAATGCCTTCGCCCTTAAAAAATGAATATTTTATTCTTCCAATAAAAGATAATATATTCAAAGAATTTATTCCTGTTTCTTCATATACTTCCCTAAATAGAGTTTGAATTTCAGTTTCTCCTTCCTCCTTATGACCCTGTGGAAACCCCCAATATCCTCTACGATTTCTTAGTAATAGAAATTCTGGGTCTTTCATTTTACTTAGCGATGTTTGATATTTTATGACTGCACCAACTGATTTTTCTATATTCACACTACATTAATTTTTTAGAAAACAGAATTATAATATTGTTTCTTAAAAATATTAATATCGAGTTAAGTTTTATTTTTAATAATGTGGGGGCCGGTCGTCTAGTCCGGTAGGATACGGCATTGGCATTGCTGAGATCGTGGGTTCGAATCCCACCCGGTCCACTAATAATATATTAATAAAAATTATTAATGAAATAAAGTATTAAAAAATCAGTTGTATTTTATCAATTGGGAAAGAAAAATTACTAGAACCAAATTCGGAAATAATATTGTAGTAGTAAAAAGAAATAAATCATTTACAAGTCTTAGGCAATTCATTTTAATTTTTTGTTTTACTTTAATGTCCATTTGTTCTGGTAATCCCGCTAATCCTCCTGAAATAGGAAAAAGAATATTAGAAAATGAGAGTTGTGAATCACGAAATAAATTGAAAATAATTGGAATTAATTGCCCAAAACTCTTTTCTATTACTGATGAGGAAATAATAGAAGAATATATTGATGGTGGAAATTTATATTCTTTTTTTACTTTAGAAAAATCAAATGATCTCGCTTTACAAGTAGGAGAAATCACTGGAAAATTACATAAAAAGGATTTGGTATTTATAGATAACAAATGCCAAAATTTTCTGGTAACTAAAGAAAGAAAATTGATAAGAATTGATCTTGGATTTATTCAAAAAAGTAATTCAGTATTTGCTCAAAGTATGGATATAGGTAGCTTTTTGGCAAGTATTTTAGATTTAGAACCCCAAAAATATAGATTATTAGAAAAAGAGTTTATGATAGGATATAGAAGAATAACAAATAAAAAAATACCATACTTGTCAATTATTTTAAGAAATATACTAGCGTTAGGATTTGGTTATAGTCATAAGAATATGTTAAAAAATATGTTGAATAAGCATTATGCTTAAATAGGTGGAAGTTCCTGTCTTTTATCAAATCCTCCTGAACCAAATTTGCAATAAAAACATTGATCAGATTGCATATATGGTATCTTTTGGATAATTATTGCTCCTAGCTTTAAAGCAAATTTCGTCATGAGTCTATGCTTTAATGGCATAGAAGGAATTACCTCTTGAAAATATACATTATAATGATCAGGACAAAATTTTAAAGTTATTTGAGCACGCTGTTTACTATTAGTTTTTGATTCATTTAGATTTTTAGCAATTTTAATTTGCTCACGGATATATTCATGCTTAGGACAGGGGCAATCTCTTCCCATCGGATGTTTATATGCAGGAGTATTTTTCCAATCAAATCCTGGAAACTCTTTTTCGAAATCATCCATTCTTTTCAATTTTTATATAAAGTCAATAGCATATAAATTATAGGATAGATTTATCTTGTTAATAATATTAATAATACCATTAACCAGTGATAAAAATATATATAATTTTGAATTTTAATACAAATCTAAAGCGGCGTGAATAAAACTGAAGAAATTAATGCTATGAGCAATGAAGGTATTACTTCAAGAAGGATTGATCATGAACAAAATAGTATATCATTAGAGTCGAATCTTAAAACTCTTTTAGATTTTAAGAATTCATTACTTGATGATCAAAAAAATGGAGAAAAAATGATACAAGAACTAAATGAAAAAATAGAAGTTACTAAAAAGAAAATAGATGATGAAAGAGAACGTCTAGAGGAGCTTAGAATAAAATTGAAAGAAGTTAATGATGTAAAAGAAGAAGAATTTCCTAAATTTATGGAACTTAAAGACATGGTGTTAAAAGCTAGGAGTCAATTGAAGATGATTGATGAAAAAACAGGGCCCAAATCAAATAAAGAAAGAATAAATATTAAACAATTGACTAAAACCCTTGAACAATTAGAACGTGATATTCAGACAAAAAAATTATCTAAAGAAGAAGAACGGAAATTAGTTGCACGTTCAAAGGAAATAGCTACTAAACTACATGCAATGAAGATTATGCATAAAAAAGAAGATCATTTTAGGACAATCTCTTCACAATATGGTAATTTAAAATCAAAAATCAATGAAATATTCGACAGAAGATCAGAATTTGGTAATAGAATTGGAGAATTGAAACAAGGATTAGATACATTATTAGATAATAGGGAAAAATTATATGAAGAAAGGAGAAAGATAATAAGAGATGTGAGAGAGACTTCTGCGAAATTAGAAATGGTAAATACACAAATCAATGCTATAGAATTTAGAAAATCTAGGATGATTTCTGTTGGAAGCAAAAGGCGATCTAAGGATAGTCATGATAAGAGTTATTCTGGCTTTCAATCATCTAAAGACAGAGCAAAGAAAAGTAAAGAAAATATGCAAATTTGGAATTCTATGAAAGAACAGGCCTTAAAGAAAATGTCAAGTGGAGAAAAATTAACATTTGATGAAATGAGACTTATTTATAGTGATATCAATAATTCAGAAAGTTTCTAACAACCCATTTTCTTTAATGATTATCTAGAAATGTTTTTTTTTAATTTTTAGTTCCAATGATTTTATTATAACTGAGTTTAATGACGGTAAAAAAGGTATATTTTACTCCCTATGGGGTAGGATTGGGGCACGCTAGTCGATTAATAACTATTGCAGAAAAAGTAAAAACTAATAATATCAATGTAAAATTCTCATCTTTTGGTGAAGCAGTAGATTTTATATCAAGATACGGCTATCAATGTAATCAGGTTCCTCCTGTCGAATTTTCCTGGAACTCTCAAGGAAGTTTTTCAATGAAAAATTCTGTATCTAATATTCCGAGTTGGTTTAAAAATTTTACTACTCAAGTAGTTAAAGAAGTAGAGATGATGATAAAATTTTCACCTAATGTAGTAGTTTCAGATTCAAGGTTATCTTCAATTGTTTCCGCAAGACTGTTAGGTATTCCGTCACTTGTTTTACTCAATCAAATAAAATTACTTTTATCGCCCAAACTACACTCCTTTAAAGCAGCAAGATTTGTAGAAAATCTTAATGGAGAATTTATAGGGATGTTATGGTCACTTTCAAATGAAATCCTTGTTCCTGATCTTCCACCTCCATATACTATTTCTGAAAACAACATTTGGAATACTAATTCAGTTATAAAAAAAATAAAATACATTGGATTTATTGCTCCTAAAATGAATATTTCAGAACAACGAATTATTAAAGTGATGAATTTTTTAAATTTTTCAAAAAATAAACCAATTATTTTTTTTCATATAAGTGGACCGTCCAAAACAAGATTACCAATTGTTCGGAAAATACTTGATGCACAAAAACATTTTAGGAACAAGATTCAGTATGTGGTATCGGAAGGAAAACCAAATGGTAATATTGAACCCTATAAGTTATCAGATAATGGTTGGTATTATGAATGGTGTCCTATACGTGATGAACTTTTTGCCTTGAGTGATATCCTAGTATTGAGAGGAGGACATACGACAATGTCACAAGCAATTCAATTTGGGAAACCAATTATTTCTATTCCAATAGAGAATCACGCCGAACAAATTAGTAATTCTTGTAAAATAAAAAAAATTGGCATAGGAATAATGTTAAAAGATGGTGACCTTTCCTCCGAAAAATTATCAGAAGCAATCAGCAAAATGTTAAATGACAACAAGTTTACATCTCGATCCTTAGAGATAATGCAATTTTGTGAAAAATTAAATGGAGTTCAGAATGTTGTCAATATAGTTAGGTCTTATATTTAAGGACTTAATTTGTACATAAAAGATTTTTATATTTTTTTTTAATTCTGTTGATGTTTTTCGGATTCTATTTTTTTCTTCTTTAAAATTAATAAAATTTCCTTTAGCAGAATCAAATGATGAATTTAAGAATTTAAAGTTTTGATCTAAATTAATTGTTAAATTTTCTTCAAAGAGGTAAGGGAACCACGGAATCTTGCCTTTTTGTATACAAGAATTAATGGAATATTCAATTAACCATAAAGGATGAACAAATAAATTAAAGGGAAGAACAACATCAATAAGTTTATTTATATAAGAACAAATATCAATTACTACAATATCTAATAGAAAATTATTTTTTATAACTTTTGTTTTTGAAATTATAGAATTTAATTGTAATAACTGTAATTTAATTTTTTTATTATTTATATTATTTAAGATAGTATGAATAGAAAATAACTTCTTTTTTAAATCCTCGTAATCCCAAAATAAAATTAAGATATCAGGAATAAAACCCCGTAGAGTTATATTTTTGAGACAATAAATTGAATATTGATCATAGACAATTATAAAAACTTTTTTTTTTAGGTATCCAAAGGTCATTCCTCCAATTCCCTCTACAGATTTAATACCTATATAAGATTGAGATTTCCCTATATAGCTTTTAATTATTTTATTTGCTGAAGATTCATTGTGAGAGGGAATTGATGATTTACTCGCTAGTTTTTCAATCAATAGTCCAGTTGCAATAAATTCAAGATCTCTAGCTATAAAATTTGGATTTTCTGAAAATACTTTTATAAAAAACTTTTCATTCATGATTATTTTTTGACCCACGTTAACTATTTTATTTACAATAGATGAGGTTTCATTTGAAGTAGAATATGCTATTTCAATTTTTTTAATGCCTAAACAGGAAGAAAGAATTCTTAAGGCTTTAATAGTTTTCTTTGTATAGATAGAAAAAAAACTTTTTTCCATAATAATTTGAGATACTGAAATTTTATTTTTTTTTAATATTCTAATAGTTGAAAGTTTAACATCATTGATTATTGCGGGGGAAGTAGGAAAAATTAATAGTGTAAGTTCTTTGATATCTCCAGTCATTTAGAAATCTTTTTAATTAAGCTAAAGTGAATTCAATGCCTGGGTAATTTCTTTTTTATCCTGTGCATTAGGAGTTTTTTCCAGATACAAAATTAAATCTTGTTTTGCTTTTAGCTTTTCATTCATTTGTAATCGTGAAAGTGCACGATTCTTATATATAGGACCATACCTATTTGGATTAATTTCTATTGCTTGTGAATAATATTTTTCTGCATTCTGATAATCTTTTATCTTCAAATAAAAATTACCCATTCCTTTGAATGCTAGAAAATAATTAGAATTTATATTTATGGCTTTAGTAAAACAATTTATGCATTCTGGATTATTGGTTTCGCTATAACAGCTACCAAGTAAAGACCACGCAAATGCATTATTTTTGTCAATATGAATTGATTGAGTTACTTTTTTAATTACTGATTCCATATTGCCAATAGAAAAATCTTTTTCTGCTTCAAAACATAATTTATATGATTTTGTTATGTACAAATCATCTTCTGAAAAGAGATATTTCATATCTTCAGGGATTATCATAATAGCAATATTATCTTCTTGATTCCATTCTGAAAGAAATTTGGTTTCAGGAATTGAACCCTTAGTATCAGGTTGAGGTATATAACTTGAAATTCTTTTTTCATTATCATCATAGCCAGAAATTAATAATGCATGTTGAGTTAAATTATATAAGCCAGGAAAAATAACAATAGGAGGTATTCCTTGATCTATTCGTTTCTTAAGATCTTTGATTGAGCCCTTATATATATATGAAGAATAATGTTTTCTTTCAGCAATTTCTATTCCATCAATAATATTAGTAGAATTATTATGATTATTATTTTTTTCTAAATAGAGAATATCTTCTCCCCAGTATTGCAAAACAACTGCAATTACTAGAGGTAATGAAGAGTCACTCGGTTCTATTAATGGTAAATTTAAATCATGTAATGAATTATCTTGCAATTCTATTAAAATAATTATAAATCAAATAAAAACCATCCTATACTTTATTATTAAATTATTTTTTCATGTTTATTCCTACTATTTGCTAAAATACAAAAGTTAATTATAGTCATATTCTTTTTTATTTTTATATTTAAAATTAAAGGAGTTCTTACACAGATGATTTTTAAATAAAAGAAATTTAAAATAAGTGTTAAAAATATAGTATTGTAATCCAATCTTTCAAATAACTTTACCTATTACCAATTCATCTTATTTATACTATAATATCCAAACTTAGCCATATCATTAGAAAAATTTTAAATATTATATATATATAAAAAAATAATCTAATTCCATTCAAATATTCTATTATACAAAAAAAAATTTATTTCAAATGGTATCTTAATTTAATTGAGTTAAAAAATTAGACAAAATAAACTTTCCATCTTTACCACTTCTCTCCGGATGAAATTGTACCCCAAAAATATTTTTTTTCTTATGTTTAAAGATTTCATTCTTTGATTCTAGTGAGCTGCCTAAAAGTTCTAACTCTGAAGACAGTCTCCAAATAGAATACATATGACTTTGATATACATAAATGGAAGCATCTTTAGGTAACAAAATATTATTTTTTTCAGATGTAACTTTAACTAATCCATGAATAGCATTTTTCATTTTTATTAAAGAGCCACCAAAATACAAATTAATCATTTCTGCACCATAACAAATTCCTAATAAAGAAATATTATGAGAATTACAGTAATCAATTATCTTATTGTTTTGCATGTTTGTCTCTTTATTATATATTTTCCTTCCTGATAATACAATTGAGTTATATGATGATAATTTCTCATATTGGACTTCTGAATATAACATACATTCAAATTGTATACCCAAATCTTTAACTATATTAACAATATCAACTACAAATGGTGAAGTATTATTGACAATTAATAATTTCATGATAAAAGAGTGAATCTATATAAAATTTATATGTTAAGAATATTTTACCACATTAGCTATTTTTTTAGATATCAAATAAACAGCTACAGATAATGGAACTGTCGCAGTAGATTTATCCAATAAATATGTTTTTCCTTTAAAATTAAAATTTAATGATGTGTTAATTGAAATATCAATATCTCTATTATCCAGAAAGAAACACGAATCATTCAATGGATCAAATTTGTCCAAATTTTGACATTTAATCTTTGAAAGACCACTTTTACTATTGAGAGACCCAACCATTCTAAAAATTCTATGGATGTCAGTAGTTACTTGAGGATCTATTTTAATTCCTATTTCAAAAATAAGTTTGTCAATTTCCTTCTTAAAAGCTTCATATCCTCCTATTTTTTTTATTAGTTTATTCAATTTGTCATTTGAAATTTCTGATATCTTTATCTTTTGAGCAATTCTTTTTCTCCATCCATAAGAATATCCACTCAATGGAATTTTAATTTTATAACTTTGTTTATTATTTCTTATTCCTAAGCTTTCTAAGGATAAATTTTTACCCATTAAATAACCAACTATATCAGATCTACATCTTGAATCCAATAACAAAAAATCTTCATCAAATACGATTATATGAAATCCAGTATTACCTGAAAATGATACTTCTATATTTTGTTCTTTTATACCAAAATCTTTTATTAAAAATCCAATTAAATTGCTTGTCTCTTTTTTCAGAAATCTTATACATTTACTACATGGTATTGTATTTTGTATAATTTTAATACCTTTACATTGGTTACATAATTTTATAAAATCTTTATAAATAATTCCACAGGTAGAACAAATATAAAATGTATGTTCCTTTTGGCAAGGTAATAATAAATCTTTGAGATCAATATCAAATATCATATCGGCTCCTTTCCAGCCTTTCTCATTAATGGGAAATGTAGGAAATTGATAATATGCATTTGAACAATAAATATCTGAAGGAACATTTTGAACCACATATGCTTTTAATTTACCAATATTTGAAAAGGATAAATGCCTAATTACCTTAGAATCAAAGGTCATAATACCAAATTCTCGACTTTGCATTTCTTTTGGCGGTTGAAGTATTTCTATATTTTTAAAATAATACTCTTTGTAAACTTTAAATAAAAATTCATAATTTTTAATATTAATTTCTTTGTTCATTCTTAAATTTACGTCTACCAAATTGAACTGGATTAGTTATTCCTTTACAATCATTAGTTGCATAACAAAGATTTTCATTTGCAAGTTTGGAACATGTCGGAACAGAGTATTTTGTTTGACTTCCTTTTTTACCTGCTAAATGTTCTACCTGATATCTAGTTATTTTTTCATTATAATCAGGAGCAGATTGAAATAGTAATACCACGTCGTCTACACTTTTACCAATATAGAGCATATATGTTGCTAACATAAATCTTGCAGAATGTGGTAAGTTTTCATTATTATTAAGTAACTCCAAGGCTTTTTTTATACATGGAGGTAGTTCACTTGTATCATTTGAAGTTTTAGTAGATGGCGCTAATTTATTTGCGATTAATTTTGCATTAACTGTAATTTGATATGGTATCTGACTAATACTCATTTCTTTAATTCTATTATACATTAATTTGTAAATTTCAGATCTTATCAATCTGACTGTTTCATCACCATCCAAGTATACATAACCATTATCAACTGCTCTATTGATTAATTTCCATTCGACTTCATTAAATCCACTTGATCTTTTTAAATAATCTGAAATTTTAATTTGGAACAAATTTGTTTTTTTATCATCCAATTTTACATCTAACTGAAAAAGTTCTTTGAAAATTCTGGAGAGAAGCAAATTCTTTTTAGTAAGGTCTCTTTCTCTTAAAAGATCAGATATTAAAAAACGTTCAACTCGCATAGCTTCAAAAAGTGAGAATTTTTTAATAGCAGAATC
>JAATVJ010000099.1 GCA_014523515.1 Nitrososphaerales archaeon TH1177
CCATCTTTCTTCGCTCCAAAGTTTGCTCCATGACAACCTGCACTACATGGTAACTCCTTGACTAATTCATCAGTTTCAGTGTCAACTATTGATATTGTCCCACTTCCTGTATTAGCAGTTACCATATATTGGCCATCTGGACTAACTGGAGTTTGAATGGGAAGGAAACCCATTGGTCCACTAACGTTTCCACTCAAAGGATCATAATTTTCGAATAGGTTTATTGTTTTTAGTAATGTAGCATTCGCTGTATCTATTACGCTAATTGTGCTATCAAAGAAGTCAGCTACATAAGATTTCTTTCCATCTGGAGTCATTCCTACCGCTATAGGAGTATGACCTGTCTTTACTTTTCCAAGAATTTTGTCTTTCATCATATCATATATTGTTGCAGTCCCAGTGAATTCATCAGGTGTGACCATATAACGATCATCTCCACTCATCCAATGCCCATGTGGATGAGATGGGTCTTGTCCTGGATATTGCATAGGTATGACTCTCTTTATTGATTCTCCTTTTGGACCAAGTAAGGCAACTCCTTGTTCTCCATGTAATGCTATCATAAGTTCATCAGTTTTAGTACTTGTCATAACATGTGAGGGGTCATCTCCTACCTCAATATTATTGATAAGTTCTCCTGTATTTCTATCAAATATGGATGTTGCATTGCCAAACCATTGTGTTGTATAAATCAAATTTTGATCTTTATCTGTCCACATATTATGAGCATTGTTCATATTTATTTCTGGTAATGCAATTTTTTTAGTTACTTCCCATGAAGTGGTATTAACAGCTGTAGCTGTACCAGGTTTTGACTTGTTAGCTGTTTCTTCAAATTGAGTATTTATCCATACTTCACCTATTCCATTAATATTTGGATTTTTTAACTCATCTAAGGTTAAGTTCTGTCCATATCTCTGTTCTAGAGTATCTTTTATGTTTACAACCGTTCCATTGGTTATTCTTACGTCTACATCAGGATATGATACATGCCATGGTTTTTCTGATGTATAGTCTTGCCAATTGTTTGTTGCAGTAAATGTAAAGAATGCCTTTAAGAGACGTGTAGCAACGTCACTGCTTGTTGGAACTGTGATACCATTTATCAATGTAATCTCATCTCCAAGATCTAGACCCTCTGTAGAAGGATCGTCAGCTATTACAGCTCCTAACATAAATGGATGTAGTTTACATCCAAATACATATAGTCCTGGATCCTCAAGTTTTACTATACCTCCACCAGCATACGCTGTAACCTCATCAAAAGGCATATTCATAGCATCTTTGGGATAAATAAAACTTGTAACTGTATGTACTCCACTTACATCTGACATCATGAAATTCACACTGCCTGTCTTATTAACTACTGCAAGAGATTCTGTTCCTGTATTTGTTATATCTCCTGCAAGATTGGTAAACCATTTAGCCGGCTGATCTGTCAGTTCAAATGCTGCAAAGTTCTTGTAAGGTGAAGCACCTGGTGCACTTTGTATATTTATAGTTGGATCTCCGGATACAACTTTAAATCCACCCATCATGCCTGCTTCCATATGTGCAAATACGTGACAATGATATTGCCATTGTCCTGGACCTACTCCTTCACCTACATCAATTACAAATGAATGAGTTTTACCTGGAATTATTTGCTTTACATCTATTATATTGTCTGTTCCTGGGTCTATCCATCTATGTGCATGAAGATGGAAAGTGTGTTGATGACCAGTTGGATTACCTGCATGACCTACTCCTAAAATATGGAAACGTATTTTCTGTTCCATTACTCCGCCTATATTGGGATTTGTCCATAATGGAATTTGTTTATAATTATTTTTATTATCAATTTCCATACCCCAAAATGTGGAGCCAACCATGAATAAGAGTACATCTTTATCTATCTTGTTAAGAGGTAATTCTTGAATCTCGCCTTTTATCAGACCTTTAGTAACATTATTCTTTGGATTCACAATTACTGCACCATATAGACCATTCTCTCCAGCTTTACTATCATCTATGTATAGAAAAGTTCCTGGTTGAGATGCTAGAAATTCTTCACTACTTATAAGGTTGCCATCTTTGTCTTTAATATTTACCTTCACATTATCACCTTCTTCAAAAACTAATGTTGGACCAGGAATAGTAGCTAATTTGCTGTATTTAGGCGTCAAATCTATATTATTACTGCTACTACTACTAGTAACATCAGACGATGATGAGTAAGAAGAAGATGGACCATTGCTTTTAACATGGCTAACCATTTTATAAGCTGGTTGTCCATTTGGTAAAGTTAGAACTACCATCTCAATCTGGTGGTCTGAAATATTTGCAGTTTTATTAGTAATTGACAATGATGTAGTATTTTCAGAAGATGAAGGTATAGACGTTAGAGTATGAAATACTTCTTTTTGGTCATCTTTAATTTTTTCATTATTTATTTTTAGTGAGTCAATATTATCTTTATTTGATATTTGTGGTTGTTTTTGTTGTTGTTCTGCATACGTCATATCAATAGAAGAAAGGTTTGCAGAGATAGGACTAGTAACTATCACAAGTAGTATAAGGGCAGTTAGGAAAGTCTTAGAGGATATTGCAGCAGATTTCGAATTAAACTTTTTATCTGTATTTCTGTTTATCATTGCCTTATTTACCTCCTCCTACAAATGATATTTCTCCATCATTATCATTACCATTATCTTGTATCTCTGGTGATGGACCAGGAATACTTGCAACACTACTAGCAGTAGTATTATCATCTGCAACTACTTCAAATTTTCCTTTCATTCCTGAAAGTAAGTGTATAGGCATTTTATCATAATATGAAGTACTTTTATCAGCATTAATAGTAAATACATGGTTTTCTAGTGGTCCAATATTTTCCATACCTGTTGTTTGATTGGTTCCAGGTTTAAGCCATTCATAATCATCAAGAACAAAATGATGAAAATCAGTACCTACTGATTGAATATGGAATCTAACTAGATCATTTTTTGATGCCACTAGCGTAGGATTTACCCATAATGGTGTGTGTTTGTTGTTATTGGTATTATCAACTTCTACACCCCAAAAAGCATCATCAGTAATAAATAAAACGAAATCTTTCTTTATATCTTGTATATCTACTTCTTTAGTAGTTCCATTTACTAAAGCATTGACTTTGCCATTGGCAGGATTAACTATTACTGTAGAGAAGAGTCCATTAGTTTCTACACCATTCATATTTATTCCAGTGGGGCCTTTTCCAAATGTATGGTCATGCCAAGGCCATGATCCTCTAGTTCCTTCTGCAGCAGTCCATACATAAGTATAAGATTTTTGAGGTGTTGCACCCTGATCTATGACTCTGTTAGTCATTTTTAATGTACCATCACTTGTAATCTCATAATGAACGCCATGAGTATGAAGACTTACTGACCCATAACCTATCTCATTAACTAACGTCAATCTTGCTGTATCTCCTTCAGTCATGATTAAGGTAGGGCCTGGTATTGTGGGGAGATCACTGTATCGTGAAGTAATATCTTGTGTACGATTTTCTTTATCAATTATCTTGTATTCCAACATTTTATATGCTTGATGTCCATCAGGTAGCACTACTCCGGCCATCTTTATTTGATGAATTTTTGGAGATAAATTCTCAGTATTTATGCTCTTTTGATTAGTTTGAGCGATAACCGGTAGAATAGAGAATGATTGCTGAATTAAAACAAATCCAACAACTATTGCTATCAATAATCGCTTTAACATTTTTTGATCCGATTTAATGTACATAATTGTTGATATTTTAGTTTGTTTTGTTTTATTTATAACTTATGTATACCTAGAAGGTAAAAGCAAGTGATTGCAATTGATTGCAATTCATAAAATGTTATTAAAATTAAACGAATATCGTTAAACTAAGCAGATTTATTAAATTCCACAATTATTTAAATGTTAACATAAAACAATAAATCGAATAGCAAGAAATATGAATAGCATATAGAATATTATTAAATATGTATAACTATTTCAATTCAATCTATATACAAAGCTAAATATAATTGCGAAATATTTATTGCATTAATTAGAATAATTTAAGTTTCCATATCATCAGAGTTAAATGTATATTCTATGATTTTTAAGACTATTGACGATTTTTATATTATTTATTAACTTTCATAATATTATAAATTTAATTAAATTAAATTGGAAATAAATATCATAATCCCAATACTTATAGAAAGAAAGGAAAATAGTATATAAGGTAAAATTGTTTTTGACTTAATAGACTTCTCATTTCTTTTCAATTGTAATTTGATATTTCTTGTTTTGCTACGTATCAATATAATTATATATACAGGCAGAGAAAAGAGTCCACCTAACATTATCATCTTTCCCCAACTCGAATTCAAAATTCTAGAAAAATCGCCTTCAATATTTACCAATAATAATAGAAAACCAGAAATTAAAGTAATGGTAGAAATTGGAATTATGAATTTATGTATTCTTGGTAAAAGAATTGACAAAGATCCGGCTTTATTTATTGGACTCAATATGAAAATAACAAAA
>JAATVJ010000100.1 GCA_014523515.1 Nitrososphaerales archaeon TH1177
CATTATAGAGGAGTACCAAAACAGTATTTTCATCTATATCTAAAAGAGATAGAATTCAGATTCAACAATAGACACAAAGATATCTTTCATATGTTGACAAATATTCTCGTTAAAACTGTTCCAAAACCTTAGGTATTACCTTATCTAAATTCACTCTTACTCCTAAACTGATAGAGGACTATGGTTTTCTAATAATAATAATATGATTTATCTTAAATTGTTAAATAATATGTTAGTTACATATAGTAACTAGAAATAGGAAAGAAACAAAGCATAAACTACTGCCATAACCTATCTAATTGTTGTACTACTTTGCTACTTATTATTGAGGCTATGGCAATATTACTAAAATTATAAAACAAATAGAAAACAACAATTAGTAAAAGGAATCATTAATATTAATATTTAATACAAATTATTATTTTAATATTAAAATAGTTCATTTATCAAAAGATAGATGAATATGCAAAAATAGATCTTTCCATATATATAGTCATGTTAGAATATTCTGCTGATGCTTTAAAACTCATACGTTCTAAATTAGGCAGAAGAATAGGATTATTAGTTTTTATTCAAATTTTTTTTATCGTTACTAGTTTAGTTATACTGTCATATTACCAATCACAAATGACTTATCTAGGAAATTCAATAAATATTGCAGGTAAGAATCGATTCCTTACTTCTAACCTTATGTTTAGTACAGCAGAATATTTTATGGAAAATAGTAGTGATATTTCCAAGATTGATACTGCTATTGATCAACTTGAGTCAAACATATTGACATTAAAGCATGGTGGAATGATATCGGACATTGATCTAAAACCATTGCCTTCTGAATTCTTTAAGGATTGGGATAACATATATCAGAAATGGATTTTACTAAAAACAATGTTAACAAATAATATTTTAAAACAAAATCAAATAATTAGTTCTGTAGAAGAAGAAATAATGTCTTCCTCCTCCTCTTCATCATCAACAATAACAACAGCAGCAGTAGATAAAAATATAAAAACAACACTAGAAGCAGAAGCGTTATCTTTAGTAAATTTATCAAATGTATTGGTTACAAAATTAGGAGAATATGCAAAAAATAGTTCACAAAACTCGGTATATCTACAGGGACTTTTTGCTGTATTAAATATTGGAGTTACTACTGCTTTTATACTTTATATTGTAAGAAAAATATTAAAACCAATATTTGCTTTAACTACTGCAACATCTGAAGTAAAAAGAGGAAATCTTAATGTAGAAGTTAAAATCAAAGGTAATGGTGATGAACTTTCATTTCTAAGTGAGTCTTTTAATTCTATGGTAACTGCTATAAAAAACTATATTAAAAAACAAAATCAATTAACAAAGGAACTTGAAAAGGCAAACGAAGAACTAAAATATAGAGATCGATTAAAGGATGAATTCATAAACGTAGCAGCACATGATCTCAAAAATCCTATACAGCCAATACTTGGACTCTGTGAATTACTCCGTAACAGGGAGGCTACCATAGAAAAAGATGAGGAAATTCTTGATGTTATTATTAGAAATTCAAAACGACTAATGAAACTTGCAGAAGAGATATTAGATGTTGCAAGAATAGAAAGTGGATCGCTATTTTTAAAGAAAGAAACATTCAATCTCAATGAAATGATAACAGAGATATTGAGAGACTATGAACAAATGATAGTAGAACATAAAAAGAACATAAAATTATTTTATAAAACATATGATAAGAATGCACTAATTGTAGAGGCTGATAGAAATAGGCTTGGCCAAGTCATTTGTAATCTTTTAAACAATGCGTTCAATTTCACAAATGAAGGTAGTATTACTGTTATTGTTGAAAGAAAAAAAGGTAAAAATAATAACAACAACAATGAAGTTACTGTTAGTATAAAAGATACAGGAACAGGTATACATCCAGAGATATATCCAAAACTTTTTACAAAATTCGCTACTAAATCTCCTATATCAGGAACAGGTTTAGGATTATTTATTTCCAAGAGTATAATTGAAATGCATGGTGGCAGGATATGGGCCAGTAATAACGATGATATTAGTGGTGGCAAAGATGAAGGATCAACATTTACATTCAGTCTACCAATTAAGTAATAATCAGAATCTTAATTTTTATTTTAAATTAACTTTAAACTTTATATCTAACAGATGACAAAATTTTTTAATCTAAGTTCTGTATGCTTCACAGTTCAATTTCAAAAAAGTATACTTTTTTCAGCACCTCAAATTTTTTGTTACTGTAATACAATATTAAAAATGTAATAATTTAACAGAACAATTTAAAAGGGATAAAAAGCAATAGTAAGATAAGAATTCTATTCCTATAGCAAATCAAAACAACAATAATAACAATAACAAATACATATTATTGGTGGATGATGAGAAAGATACTGTATATACTTTTGATATATATTTGAAATCAATATGATATCCAATAATTTCTTTTGTAAGTTCTGTTGAAGCATTAGACTATTTTGAGAGAAATTTTACTAACTGCGCTTTAGTTATAACAGATTATGCTATATCAGGGTTTGATTTAATAAAGAAGATAAGAGAAAAAGATCAGAACTATGAAATAAAAATAATACTTATTAGTGCTACTAAGTTAAGTCTCTAATCTTTTACCAACATTGTGCTATCCATTTAGCATAAATATAGAAATAGATTTAGCTTTGTTATACATCTTTCACATGTGCCAAATAATCCTGTTAGGCTAGAATTATCTACTGTACAGAAAAAGGAATTATTTTCATTCATGAAGAGTACTCGTGACAAAGAAGAATACAGAGAAGAGCATCTGCTAATTATAAAACAAAAGATGAAGAAGGAGTACCTTACCGAACTATAGCCAAAAACCTTGGTGTCAATTACCGTAATGTGTATGACTGGATTAACAATTACAGAAAATATGATGGTCTGGATGGAATAAGAAACAAGAGAAAG
>JAATVJ010000101.1 GCA_014523515.1 Nitrososphaerales archaeon TH1177
AAAAATTAAATATAATTTTATATAACTTTAATAGAAAGTAATTAATTATTTATATTATGAGTTTTCCAGATGATATAGATCCATACAATTTCTTTAGACAATTCTTTGGTGGCGGGGGACGTAGAAGAGGCGAAAGAAGAGGATGGACCTTTGACGATATGTTTAGAGAATTTGATGAAATGAGAAAAGATATGAGTAAAATGTTTTCTGAACAATTTAAAAATATTGAAGACAAAGTACCAAAAGATCTAATTAAAGAATACGAAACACCAGAAGGCGGAAAAGTTAGAGAAGTAGGTCCAATAGTATATGGATATTCTATGACCATAGGACCTGATGGAAAGCCAAAAATAAGAGAATTTGGTAACGTAAAATCTTTTGCTGGCAGAGGTTTCTTTGAACAACCATCACTTTCTGCAGAAAGAGAACCATTAATTGATATTTCTTCTACAGAAAAAGAAGTAAAAATTGTAGCAGAAATGCCTGGAATAAGTAAAGAAAAGATAAGAATTGATTCATACGATAATTCTGTAGAAATAAAAAGTGAAGATCCCAACAGAAAATATCATAAAACAATAGAAGTTCCAGAAGATATTGACATAGAGAGTGCAAAGTCAAATTTTAACAATGGGATTTTAGAAATAACATTCAAAAAGAAAGAACAACAAAAATCAAAAGGTAGACAAATAAATATAGAATAACTAATTAGACTGATAACTAATATTTTTTTACAAATTTTCTTTATCTTTTATAAATTAATATTATCAATGATAAAAAAAATAAAAATAATAGAAGAATGGATTCATCTAAAAATTCCAAAAAAGAACACAATGACGAAAAGATAATTCTTAATGTTGCTGAAGCTAATTCAAGCGATGTAGGAAGAAGAATTGCAAGAATAGATCCAAAAATTTCTGAAGAATATGGTTTTTTAAGTGGAGATGTTCTTGAACTATCTTCTACAACAGAAAAGGCTACTGTTCTTAACTGGCCAGCTCATAGGGAGGATTTCGGAAAAGGGCTAATACGTATAGATGGATATATTCGCAAGAAACTTGATGTTAGTATAAATGAACGGATTGAAGTAAAGAAAGTAACAGCAAAGGACGCCCAAGCTATTACTCTTGCACCTACAGAGTCATTGAGGATCATGGGAGCAGAAGAATATTTGTTGCATATACTAAAAGGTCAGCTCGTAACTAAGGGTGATAATATCCCATTGGGAATACTAGGTCAAAGAATTGATCTAGTAGTAGTTTCTACCGATCCTCCAAATTCACCTTTGATAATTACTGAAAGTACAAAGATAACAATACTAGAAGAATCTACAATTCAGACCAAACAAGGAAAAAACGGTGGAGTAAACAAAGTCACATATGATGATATTGGAGGGTTAAAGAATGAATTGATAAAAGTTAGGGAAACGATTGAACTTCCATTACGTCATCCAGAATTATTTAAAAGATTAGGAGTTGAAGCTCCAAAAGGTGTTTTACTTCATGGTGCCCCTGGAACAGGAAAAACATTACTGGCAAAAGCTATAGTTAATGAAACCAATGCTAATTTTTATTCCATAAGTGGCCCAGAAATAATGAGTAAATTTTATGGTGAAAGTGAGGCACAATTACGTAAAGTTTTTGAGCAAGCAGAGCAGCATTCTCCTTCTATAATTTTCATTGATGAATTAGATTCAATAGCACCAAAAAGGGAAGAAGTAACGGGAGACGTAGAGAGAAGAGTTGTTGCTCAATTGTTATCTTTAATGGATGGATTATCTTCTAGAGGTAAAGTAGTAGTGATTGGTGCTACTAATAGGGTAAATGCACTAGATCCTGCTTTAAGACGTCCGGGTAGATTTGATAGAGAAGTTGAACTTGGAATACCAGATAGAAATGGCCGATTAGAGATATTAATTATTCATACTAGGAATATGCCATTAGAAAAGGATGTAGACTTGGAAAAGATTGCAGATATGTCTCATGGTTTTGTTGGAGCCGATATACAAGCATTAGCAAAAGAAACTGCTATACGAGCATTAAGGAGAATATTGCCAGAAATTGATCTTTCTGTAGAGAAAATACCGAGCAGTGTATTAAATAAAATAATAATCAGAATGCAGGATTTTCTTGATGTATTAAAAGAGATAGAACCATCTGCAATGAGAGAGGTATTTGTAGAAATTCCTAATGTAAGCTGGAAGGAAGTAGGAGGTCTTGTAGATATTAAACAAGAATTAATTGAATCTATAGAATGGCCTCTCAAACACAAAAAATTGTTTTCAGTTTCTAATGCTATAGCTCCTAAAGGCATTTTATTATATGGACCTCCCGGAACAGGTAAGACTTTATTAGCAAAGGCGGTAGCAAATGAGAGTGAAGCCAACTTTATTAGTATAAAAGGTCCTGAGCTATTATCAAAATGGGTCGGAGAGTCAGAAAAAGGAGTTAGAGAAATCTTTCGGAAAGCAAGGCAGGCTGCTCCATGTATAATTTTCTTTGATGAAATTGATGCTATTGCACCTAGAAGGGGAGGCGAATTTGGAGATTCTCATGTAACAGAGAGAGTAATAAGCCAGTTGTTGACTGAATTAGATGGACTAGAAGAGTTAAAAGGTGTAACTGTAATAGCTGCATCAAATAGACCAGATATCATAGATCCAGCACTTCTAAGACCAGGTAGATTCGATAGGCTTCTATATATTTCACCACCAGATATAGAATCTAGGTTTGAAATAATAAAAATACATATCAAGAACAAACCATTAGCTGGTGATATCGATCTCAATCATCTTGCAAGGATTTTTGAAGGTTATACAGGAGCAGATATTGCTTCGACTACATCTACTGCAGCAATTCTAGCATTACGGGAGCATGTCTTAAAATACAACAATGATACATTTCAAGCTGAAAACCATGCACAAGAATTGAAGATATATAATAGACACATTATGGAAGCAATGAAGAAAGTAAAACCATTGACAAATGATGAATTAAATTGGTATAAGAGAATTGCAGAAAGGTTTATCCTCCCTCCTACAGTTTTTGAAAAGGAAGAAATTAAGGGCGGTATTGGATAACAAGAAGATTAATAGAGTTACGATCTATAATTTTAATATTAATAATTTATTTGGTATATAGATCTGATGAATTGTTTTATTCATGATATGTTTGATTGCTTATTATAACCATTCGAAAACCGACTAAATTTTTTCTTTCTTTCTCTTGAAGTACTATTTCAAGTTATAGATTATTATCTTTTGCATATTTTAAAATTATTTAATTTTGTAATATTTATTATTATATATTTGAGAATAAATTATTTATAATCAATAAAATGGAAAAAATTTGTTAGATTTAGTAAAGAATATCATTTAGATAATTCTACTATACAATATGGAAGGCAATGAAAAATCAACCCAAGTTCAAATATTAATGACATCTATTCCAGTTCAAACAGCTACTTCTGAAGATACTGTTGAAGCGATCTCTAATAAAATGAAAGAAAATCAAGTTGGATCGGTAGTAGTTGTAAACGAGAAAAACCATCCACTTGGAATTGTTACAGAAAGAGATATTATTAGAAAGGTAATTGCAGATGGTAAAGATCCTAAAACTACAAAAGTTGATGACATCAAGACAACCTCATTAATAACAATAGATCCTGAAACTAATTTGTATGATGCAGCATTAATAATGACAAAGTATAGAATCAGAAGATTGCCTGTAGTAAAAGATAATACATTATATGGTATCATTACATCAGACGATCTAGTTAGGTATCTATATGAGAAAAATAAAAAGGATCCAATGCTATCTGCAATGGGAAGATTTAAGGAGATAGAAGAATTAGATTAAAATTTCACATTTCAAAGTTAATTCTAATTTTCTTATTTTTATTTTTTATTTGTTATATTATAGACATATTCATGGAAGACAATGCAGATGTTAAAAATTCTTAAACAAACTATTGTTTATAAAAAATTTTGTTTTTCATATAGTTACAAAATAACTATAAAATCATTTGATTATATATATATAATCATACTATTAGCATATTCGGTTGTTGAATAAAATATAAAATCTTTTTTACATGTCTTTGTCTTGAAGTAATTGAATTAAAATATTAAAAAGATATTATAAACTTAAGATAAGAGGTCATTTTAGATGATTAAAAAAATTCTCGTGTATTATGAGAACTCTAGACCTGCAGAACATGCTCTAAATATACGGTTAATCTTGTTAAAAATATAAAATAACATCAAAAAGAGATTATTTTATTACATGTAATAAAACCATATGATGATTCAATGAAATCTTTTTTATCAAGAAGGATTCAATCTCCTAAAGACAGGTGATACTATTACTTTCGAACAATATCTAAAAGATATTACAATAGAAATGGAAATTTATGCCAAAAATATGCTTGAGGTAAAATAAAGAAAATTGAATCTAATGGTTTTACATTACAAAGTATGGTTCTTTATGGGAATCCAGCAGAAGAAATATTAAAATTTTCAAAATTGGAAAAGATAGATTTGATAGTAATGGGAAATGTAGGACTTAGAGGGATTTCAAAAATAAAAACATTAGCAAGTAAATCAAGAAATGTATTAGAAACTTCGAAATGTTATGTTTTGATTGTACATCAATAATAATTTAACTAATACAGCATTAATAATAATATGATTATTCATAGACAATATATTTTTATTTTTTAGTATTTTAAAAATTTATATTTAAATAATCAATTACTTTAATATCTTAAAAAATAGAATATATTTTTTTATTAATTAAATACTATTAAAGTAACATATCTACTAATATATAACTTTTAGAAAGAATAAGAAAAGTAAAAAAAATTACTTTTTACTGGTAATTAAAAATTCTTTATACATTGTTTTAACTATATCAGTTTTAGTAATTATTCCACTCAATAATCCTTTATTATTAACAACAGGCAAACCACTTATTCTATTTCTTACCATTATTCTTGCCGCATCTGATAAATTAGCATTATATGAAACGGTTAGAGGAGATCGTGTCATTATATCTTCTGCTAAGAACATTGAACTTAACCGTGAAGGAATGAATCTTTGATTATTGATATTTTTTACCATTTTAGTATTTGCAGTTTTATCAAGTAATAGACTGGACGCAGGTAACAAATCTTGCGAAGTAACAATACCAACTGGTTTATTGTGATCAATGACTACAATCCTAGATACTTTATAAGTATTCATTAACAGAACAATCATATGGATGTTTTCATCAGGAAAAACAGTATAAACTTTTTTTGACATGGAATCTTTTATTATGTATTTTTTTTTAACGTGATATGCACAATATTCTACAATATCAGTTTTAGTAATTATTCCTTTATGATGTCCTTCATTATCAGTTACTATAACAGAACTAATATTATTGTCTAACATTATCTTAATACTTTCTCCTATTGATGAATTCATATCTACAGTAAGCAATTTCTTTGTCATAATGTCTTTGATTAAAATTTCTGATAATCTCTTTTCTGTAAATGTAGAATATAAAAATTTAGATATATCTTTTTCCGTAATAATTCCAGCTAGTTTTTGATTCTGTAAGATAACTATTCTACTTATATTATATCTTATCATAAAATTTCTAGCATCTAATAGTGTGTTGTCTGATTCAAGAGAGATAATTTCTCTACTAATATCATAAGAACTCAACATCATATTGTCACTTTTATTGGATGTTAACTTCATCAAATAAGTATTGCCTCTTTCAGTGCGTATAAAATTTCCGTTTTTTTCATCATAATGCAATAGTCCTTTATCTACTAATTCTGCAGTATATCTTCTTACTCGTTGATGAGATAGAGACAATTCTTTTAGTATTTTTTTCTTATTAATAGGTTTAATGGCAAGTTCAAGAATTTTACTATATATTTTTGATTGCCCAGCTAAAATAATTATCCTTTTGGCCATTAAATGTTTACTTATGCATATTACCTAGGATTAATTATAAAAGAATTATGGCTATTAATAAGTAAATGATCTTTTAGAATATAACCATTCATTTAATTAATTTTATAAAAACTATCAATTCTGATTTAGATGCAGATAAAAAATTTTTTTCTCAAAGAGTACTTGAAGACCTATTATTTTCTTTTACACATGTTCAATCATAATTTATTCTTTTATTAAAATAAATATTAAGAATAAGAATAATTGTATCTATAAATTAGATAAAAGAGACTAAGCTAAAATTAGATAATTTAAATTTAGTTTAACGTAATTATTATATTATTCCATTTATTCTATTATAAATAGTTAATTAAGTATAACATTTTATTAATAAAAAAATAATCATATATGTTATATTATAGGTATATCAATATGAAAACTGAATCTTCTAATTTGAAAGGAATAAATGATGGTTATTCACATATACGTCCTCTACTAAAATACAATAATAAAATAAACTTGAATAATCCTGTCTTAATTGTAGGATTTCTTGGTTCTGGAATGATTGGTCAGTTAGGAACAGATTACATTGTAGAACAAGCAAACCTACATCAAATTTACTTTATAGAATCTGAATATATCCTTCCAGGAGCTATATATATTAAAAAAAGGATAAGACATCCCGCAAGAATATATGCTAATGATGAGGGAACTCTTTGTGTCTTAATTTGTGAAGCACCAATTTTAATTGATGGTGTTTTTTCATTGGTTAATGTAATAATACAAAGGTGTTTTAGAAATAATGTTAAAGAGTTAATAGTACTAGAAGGAATTCTAAAACAATACTTTAGTTCATTTGAAGATTCAGAAGAAAAAACAATAATTTTGACAAATGAAAATGTTTCTGAGCAGAAGGAAAATATTGATAAAAATAAGGAAAGTGTATTGAAAAATCCTGATCAAGCTACTAATGACAATTTACTTTCCCCGGATTTTGCATATGTCGGAGGTCCCGCCGGTGATTTACTTGCTTCATGTTCAGAAAATAATATAAAATGTACCGGAATATTGATTCCAACTATACAAGGTGTAGCAGATCATAATGGCACAATAAAAGCTATTGAGGCTTTGAATAAATTCATTCTTCCAATTTCCATAGATGTATCGACACTTAAGAAAAGAACTGAATTAATAAAAGAAAAAGTCCAAGAAACATTACAATCAATTTCTAAACAATATGAAAAAGACTATAAACGTTCAGGAATTTACTGATAATTTTTAGATATATTAATGAATTAATTTAATTTAATTTAATTTAACATTTTTACAACAAATCGGTCTCAATCGAGATTATGATTTATATTCGATATAGTAAAATTTATATACATCAATCCAAGTATATCCGAAGATTTTTTATAAATTGTTAAAGATAGAATGTTAAAAATGATTATCATTTAATTAGCAATACTATAACATTTATTTTAATAGACAGAATTAGAAACTTAAAATATTTAACTCTATAAAAATATATTAAAATATTACACTTAATTAAGAAATTCGAAATAGCTAATCACAATAAATTTGAGTATAATATTTATTTTCTTAATATAAGGATGTGATATAAAAACAATATTCATGTAATTTTAATCTATCCTAAAATATTTGTTTATCTGATACTTGTAAACATTTGAAAATAATACTTTTAATAATGTCAGTAATATTGAAAGAATATTGTTTCTTAAAGCTGTTGATATATCTACAGTAATTCCCAAAATAAAAGATAACTCTGTGATCTCTATTTCTGGTTTCAATATGGCCCTAACTCCTGAATACCTGATCAATGGATTATATGAAAATTATGCTAGAAAAGGACACCCAAAAAATATATTCATAATATCTGACGCTCTTCCTGCAATACCTGGAAGGGGACTAGATAAGTTGGCGGAAATGTTATACAAAGACCCACATCAAGAGCTTTTACGTGGAACTCTCATGCCGTTCTTGGGATTTTCACCTTGGCTTCAAAAAATGATAACGGATA
>JAATVJ010000102.1 GCA_014523515.1 Nitrososphaerales archaeon TH1177
ATCTTTTTCCTTTTCTGGTATATCTCTAATTACATAAATAATATCAAATCTTGTTAATAATGGTATTGGTAAGTTAACATTTTCTGTAATATTTTTAAAGGGATCATATTTGCCATACAATGGATTTGCAGCTGCCAATATAGAAGTTCTTGCATTTAATGTAGCAACTATTCCTCCTTTTGCCACAGAACAGGTTTGCTGCTCCATAACCTCATGCAAAGATGAACGATCTTCTGGTTTTATTTTGTCAAACTCATCTATACAAACTAAACCTTGGTCTCCTAGTACTACTGCTCCTGCTTCCAACATCATAATACCCGATTTATCTCTTATCACAGCGGCAGTCAAACCTGCAGCAGTCGAACCTCTTCCTGATGTATATAATCCTCTTGGAGCAATTTTGGCAGCAAATTTTAACATTTCCGATTTTGCTGTACCTGGATCACCTACTAAAAGAACATTAATATCTCCTCTTCTAGAAGATCCATCTTCTAATCTTTTTGTTACTGACCCTACTATTAATAATAAAATTACTTCTTTAATTACTTCATGTCCATATACATGAGGAGCATATGATGAAATTAGAATATCATATGCATCATTTTTACGTGCTAATGCAACAATATGTTTCTCATCTTCGTTACTGATTTCCAAACGTTCTATTGTCCTACTATCTTTATCTGCAGTCCTTCCACCAAGATATTCAATATTATTTCCTTCCATTCGTAATCTAAAAAGACTTGTTTTGATTTGTTGTGATAATTGTTCTTGTTCTATTCTTACAATTCCAGTTAATAAGATCCTGTCTCCTGGTCTACATTGATCTACAAGATCTCCTATAATAGTTACTTCTAAATAATGTGGCAAGTGACCAGCAGGAAGATCTTCTGGAAGTTCTTGTAACCTTACCATTTGAAAATCAATGAAAATACTGGTATCAGGATCCATTTCTAGCTCTTTTTCAGAACATTTACCACATCTTATTGGTTTTCTCAATACTAATCCTCGCAATTGAGCTTCTGTTATTTCACTACAATTAAGACATCTATAACCAATTTTTTTTGCTAATGGTTTTACTTCAGATGATCTAACAACCATTCCTGAAACTCCAACAAGTTTATTGATCACTTCTGCATTTATTTCACGTAAACTTTTTTGTACTGTATAATTGCCCATTCTGACCTTTATGTTATTTTGAGTCTCATTCGCATAATCTGGATGGATTTCATAGAGAATATTAAATATTGCTCTATTGAATGCATCAAACATTTCATCCGGTTCGTCAGTAATTAGTTTTGCCAAGTCTGGCTTAAAAGTATCAAAATCGATGTAGTCAACAACAAGTGAGGTAGAATTGGCCGCCATCAAGTTATTAATCCTATCAAAATATTTGTAATTTCCAGTTCGATCTTTGAAAGCACGTAAGAATTCCTCTAAATCATTAACCAATGCAGATTCAGTTTTTTGAAGTTCATTCAAGATCTATTTACAGCCCTTTGTTTAAATTCTGAAGAAGACTTATGGATAAAATTGTAAAGTTCTTTCTCTTCAGCTGAAAGTTTCTTTTCTAAGTCAACAGATAAGGCAGACGCAGCTGCTAATTTAACAATTTTTTCTATTCGAGAAGTTACAAATGAATTTAGAGAAACCACAATGGATTCTTTTTCTTTATCTCTTAATCTTTTGATAAAATCGTTAGCACGAATGTAAAAATCTAGGTCAATGCCTGAAAGATCATGAGGTTTTGATATTCTTTCTCGATTTAAAGATCTTGAAATATAAATTAGAACATCCGTGTCTTGAATTTCTATGGAATTATTTTCCTCTAAAATTTGTGCTAACCATCTAGGAATTGAACCTATTTCTCCTTCTTTTGCTTCAAGATCAAGTCCATCAATATTAATAGAGAAATTTTTTTTAAAGGCGATTCGTGTTTCTTCCATTAAGTATTTAATAGAATAAAATTTTTGAATAAAATCTATTTGTTTTTTAAAATGATCGTAACGATCAACATTATCATTATTATGAGCTATCATGACTTGGTCCAATCTATTATATGATGTTATTTCATTCAAGACTAATAATTCTTATTAACAAAATAAATTTGAGTAATTAGTATAATAAATTATCTTACTGCCATATATTACTATAGAATAAGAGAAAAGAAGATATTAACTAACTACAGAAATTAGGTACTTAAATCATATGTCCTCAAACACTATAAATACAAAACTTTCAAGTTTAATGTGGGTAGAGAAATATCGACCTAAAAGAATTGAACAGATAGTTAACCAGAAAGATATTATAACTTCACTTGAAAATTTAATAAAAAAACCTGATGAAATTCCACATCTATTATTTACTGGGCCAGCAGGTGTGGGTAAGACTACTACAGCATTATGTGTAGCCATGGAATTATTAGGAGAGGGATGGAAAAGAGATACTCTTGAACTCAATGCTTCTGATGAAAGAGGAATAAAGATGGTACGTGAAAGAGTAAAAGAATTTGCAGCTGTAATTAAACTTCCAAGTGGAACCAATGAAAAAGGAGAATATTTTAGTAAAGATGAGAAACCTTATAGAATAATAATACTTGATGAAGCAGATGAAATGACATCAGAGGCACAAACTGCTTTAAGAAGAATAATTGAAGATAGTTCTAAGACTACTCGCTTTATTATTATATGTAATTATCTTTCTCAGATTATAGAGCCAATCCAAAGTAGATGCGCAATATTTCACTTCACAAGATTTGAAGAGAATGATGTATTAGAATATTTAAAAATGATTTGTAATCAGGAAAAGGTAGATTTTCAGGAAGAAGCATTATCAAAAATTTACAGATATACTGAAGGAGATTTGAGACATTCAATAAACATTCTTCAAACAGCTTCAGGATATGGACAAGTTTCAATTAAAAATGTAACATCTGCAATTGGACTTTCTGGTAAAACAAAAGTAGGAGAAATAATACGATTAGCACTGTTAGGTAAATTTAATGATGCACGTATAAGACTTTTAGAATTATTATATGCTTATGGATTATCTGATACTGACTTTTTCAAATATGCTTATCAAGAAATTAAAGATTTAGATATAAAGAATATTGATGAAGTTATGTCAATAATGGCTGAATATGATTATAGGCTTTCTGTTGGGGCACATTCCGAGATTCAATTAACTGCGTTTCTTGCACAATTATGTAAAATTGGATCTAATATTAAACTAAAAAAAATGACCCAAACTTAGAAAGAAATTCTATCATTTTTTCTGTAAATAAAAAAGGATTATTATTGATAATGAACTTTAAAACGAAAAAAAATAAAATAATTTCATTTTCTACTGCAGTATGTATTGTTAGTGGTGGAATTGATTCTGTCTGTACTGCAGCTTATTTGAAAAAACAAAATTTTGATCTATACATCATCACTTTTAGTTATGGTCAAAGAGCAAATTTAGAGATTGAATATGCAAAGAAATTTGCTAAATATTTAGATTCAAAACAACACAAAATAGTAGATATATCATTTATGAAAGACATTTACGGCGAAACTAATATTCTTACCGATGACAAACAAAAAATTCCTAAACATTTTAAGTATAGTATAATAGCTCCTATAAGAAATGCAATTTTCATTACTATAGCTACAGCTTGGGCAATGAATATAGGAGCAAAAATAATTGCATATGGAGCACACACAGGGGATAATAATTATCCTGATTGTAGACCAGAATTTACAAAATCAATAAGTAAAACTTTGAATCTTGGAGATATTGATGGAATAAGTTCAGGTTTGAGAAAAAAGATTAGTGTATGGTCACCGGCTCTAGATGGATTAGATAAATCAAAAATAATAAGAATAGGTTATGAAATCTTGGGACATAAAATTTTTGAAACATGGAGCTGCTATTCAAATGGTATAGATACAAAAGATGGTAAAAAAATACATTGTGGAATTTGTGAATCGTGTATAAATAGAAGAAGAGCTTTTAGAAAGGTTAGCATAGATGACAAAACAGAATATGCCAATAAGTGAAAAGAAAATACAATTAAGTGAAATATTTACAAGTATAGAAGGAGAAGGAATGTTATTTGGAACTAAGACAATGTTTGTTAGAATGGCAGGATGTCATTTAAAGTGTTATTGGTGTGATACTAGTTATGCTTTGGCGATGAATAGTGGAAATACCTATCCAATCAATGAAGTAAAAAAAATGATAAAAGATCATTTGCAAAATAATACATATAAAATTAATTTTACTGGTGGAGAACCGTTAATTCAATATGAGGCAGTAAAGGATTTAGCAAAATTCATTAAGGAAGAATTAGGTTTAAGAACATATATTGAATCTTCTTGTTATGATGTTGATAGATTCAATAAAATTATTTCTTATATTGATATCTGCAAGATA
>JAATVJ010000103.1 GCA_014523515.1 Nitrososphaerales archaeon TH1177
AAATATTTTATTTTCTCAATGGTAATAGCTATAATCATTGCAAATGTTATTGTAATATTTTCAGAACAACACAGCAAGCATTCTGTTTCTCTTTGGACATTAAACATAACTGCAGCTATTGCTTCAATTTTATGTATTATTGTTCTCTTTAGATATGGAATTCATGGACTTCATGGTAAATCATATTTGTTTCTTGCTCTAGGTATTATATCTTGGTTTTCTGCAGATTTTACACTTTTTTATAATTATTATGCATTGGGAATAAAAGAACAAAGACTTGTTACTACTACAGATGCTTTATGGTTTGCTGGATATGGGTTTCTTGGTTTACATTTGTTTATAATATTACGCTCTTTACACATTAAAATAAAATCCAAAGTTGTTATTGTAGTATCAATTATTACAGCGCTCTTTATTAGTTATAATCTAGTTAAGCTTCTTTCTTATGATTCTAATATTGAAGATGATTTTATAGCCATTATAGTAACTCTTTTGTATCCTATTTTAGATTTTATATTAATCATACCTTCCTCAATAATACTCATAACCTTACGTAAAGATTATAAGCATAATATCCCCTGGTTTCTTTCTTCATTATCATTATTAGTCAATGCAATAGCAGATGATGGATATGTTAATGATTTTGTAACAGGCAATTCAGAAAATCTTTGGTTTTGGGATCTATTCTATATAACAGATTTTATTATAATGTCAGGAGCTTTATTTTGGTATAATAAGTTCCATATTTCAAAATCTAAGAAATTTAAAATTGAATAATTATAATAATGAGAGATATCTGTGTATATATATCAGAATAATACAGATAGCGGTGCAAAAATAAGAGTCTATCGTAGAGATAATATAACTTGTATTTATCTTTTTAGTAACTTAATTTAATTAAGAATCTAAAACTAACTAATCGTCTTGTAACTAACCATGATGATCTTACTAAGCTTACGTATATCAATAAGATACATTTTATTATGAGCAATATGGAATGATGGGATTCGAACCCGATAGGTATACTTAGGAGTTCTTTAATTATTAAATCAAATTTACTTATTGACTCCAAGAATACAACTAACAACTTATCCTACTACTACTAGATCATACTAATTGCATTAGTTGGATTGGGCTGTAGTCGATAGAAATGTATTTAATATCTTACCGATCTCTTCCGGATATTGATCCATTACTGCAGGACCAGCATCTTTGATCTGTACAAGCCAGGCTCCTGGAATCTTTTCTACAATCTTTAAAGAATTAACATGCGGCTGGTATCTATTATCATCGGTTCCAGTTATGACCAACGTGGGCTTGGCTATTACCTTTAGTTGAACCTGACAATGCCATCCTACCACCTTCTATGAATTTCTGTTTCCAGTTGTAGAACACATTTGGATTCAGATTGTACTTTGTGCATAGTTCTGCTACTGTGATATTTGTAGTCAATGATTCCATTACAATCCTTGTCTTGTCTTCTGATGTCCACTTTCTAGTACTATTCTCTTTAACACCCTGCATCTGTATGACCTACTATACCTTTAATGATAGGAGTAAAAAAGTCTCCATTACAAGGTGTTCTCATTTCAAATGGGTCCAGACCAATACATTACCAGAAACCAAACCTTCAATGGTATATGCGAATAATGAAATACAGTACCTGTTTTGTCGTTGAACCATCTTTCACACTGCTTGCAAAAGTACTTCTGATATGATCTGTAGTGACCATCCTTCTTTATTTTATTGGACAGGCAATGTGGACATAATACATTATCTTTTTTCCATCTAACCTCTCGAAGTATGTTTGTACACCAATTTTCATCAAGAAGAGATGTGGTTAAAGTAAACACATCTTCTTAATTAGGTGTTATCCAGCTTTAAGCTTGGCTGAAACATTTGTTAATAAGAGCGACTGTATTTAATAGGTTAATGAATAATAATAACACAAAAGAATAGAATATCTTAATCTCTATAGAAAACTTTAAAATGTAATTTTATAGCAATAGTCTCAACAATGAGTATGTAAGGAAGGAGGATTATTGCTAATATTAATTATATAATTTAGAAAAGTATCATCTATTGGTGAAATTGCTATACAGTGAATTTTTTGCAATATTTTACTTTAAATCTAATAACTCTCAATTACTAATACTAATATACTTAATCGATTGCATCTTCTTTTAATCCCATTTTTAAATATTCCTTGGTCGCTTGTTTATCAATACCTAGAAAGACAGATGCATCAGCTAGCATCCTACTATATAATTTAGCCTTCCGTAAATCTTTTAATTGATTATTGATGTATCTAATAGGATTATCAGAGAATACTGCTCTACTTATAATACCTCCTAGAATCTGTGTCTTATTTGGTTCAGGAACGTGTGATAAAAGATTTTTAATCTCCTCATATTTTGGTGCTATTTTGTCTAGGATATTTAATAACAACAGTTCTCTTTTTGTAAAATCATCTACTTTTGTATCATCTTCTTTTTGTGTTGATGATCGCAAGTCTGGAGGAGGATTTATGCTAGTAGTAGGAATTGTTGTTGTTATTGTTGATTTATCTTGAAGAAAAACCAAATTTTCTTCTTGATCTGGTAATTGGTTGTTGTTCTTGATTATTTTGTATGAATAAAGATTCGGATTGATGGTGGGAAAGGTGGGATACGTCTTTGTAGAAGTCGTCGTTGTAGTCATCGTCAAGTACTCCCTAAAAGAAATAATAGAGTCAAATATACCGTCATGTTTGGTATTGCAATGACGTTTTGCATTCCATTTTCTAGTTAAAGTCTGTTTGCATATATTACAAATCCATTTGGGAGTTTTCAAATGTTTTCAAAATAGGACTGATTTTATTTAACTTTTACTAAGAAGAGTAACACTGAGTAACTCTTTGAAGGACAAAAATTGGCGAATGAAGACTTAAAATTCAATTGAGATAGCGGTATTGAATCCTAAAGAGACTGTAATGATGAAGAAAATAGAATATAGGCTAAATCTATAACTACTGGTAGTAAAGTAAAATTCTGTATAGATCTTTTAGATTAACTTTATGCATAATAAAATAATATAGAACAAGAATATGATAATTTGATATTAAAAGATATTAGATATTATGATAAGGTTGAATAGTAGATAAAACTCTCGGATCCTCAC
This sequence comes from Nitrososphaerales archaeon TH1177, assembly GCA_014523515.1. Lineage (GTDB taxonomy): Archaea > Thermoproteota > Nitrososphaeria > Nitrososphaerales > Nitrososphaeraceae > TH1177. The sequence goes on from JAATVJ010000103.1 coordinate 3,160, forward strand.
AAGAAGCATTAATCATATCCTGCAAAGCACAGAATCAACAAGTATTGGTAACAGCTGGCATGACTTGTAAATAGAGTTGCTACATGTGAAATTCCTACTCTGAAATTGTGAATATATTGCATCATAATCAGCAGGCAACAATTTTAAAAAACATTCAAAAAGATAACCAAAAGACAGGAAAATTATTATGAACATTTATTTGAAGTATATAGAAATTTATTGCTAGGTTTAGACGAGGTTGTAAAGAAACTATGGACCATTATAGATTCATCAAAAATAGATGAAAAAGAAAAAATGAAAGCTATTAATTTGATTATCCAATGTTACAGAATGAGAATTGAAATGATTAAATCGGAACCTGAATTGATTAATAAAAAAAGGTATATGAAAGATCATTATAATAGATAATTAATTAAAAAATTTATTTCTTTATACTAATTCAATCCCTAGAATTAAGATAAAGATTTACTGATTTATCTCTTTTTTAAATTTAGTATATAACAAAAACAATCTGCTAATGATAATTGAGATTCATCCCAATTATGATATACATAAACTGAATTATTATTTTATTACATTTTTGAATGATAAGTTTAGTTTTCCTTCAAATTCAAGTGATGGTAGAAAAAGAAGTAAAAATAAACAGATAAGTAAAGAAGCTTCACTAAAAGTTTTAAGAGGTTTGGAATTTGTTAAAAGACATAAAATATATGATGATGGATTGCCTCCACCTCCTCCAAAAATGTCAGGATCTCTCATACGATTCCGTCTAACTGATCAACATCAAAAATTGTTAAAATTGTATACAGATAATGTCAATAATGAAGAATATAAAAAGAAGAAGATAGACAAAACAGCGATTGATGATTCACAAAACTATAGGTATGAGATGATTCTAGATCTAGATTACAGAGAGGCATATGATTTATATGGTGAATTAACTCTGTTATCTGAGGTAATTGATGAGATGAAAAAGAACATCGAAAAAATACATTATGAAGATTGATTGATGGAATGGTGAAAAAGTGAGAAATGAGTTCTTTTATTAATACCAACATTATTAATCCAGAATCATATACTTACGGCTGCTGATTACTATTTTACTATAATACTACTACAAATGAATATTGGGAAGTATTTACAAAAAAATAAACATTTGTCCAAATTGATAAAAAAATAATAGTTATAACAATAGGAAAAAAGTAATACAGCTACTAGCTAATATAGCCAAGCCAACCTATAATAAAAAATGATTTCAAAATCAAAATCAAAAATGTCTAATTAATTGGAATCATAAGATAAAATATTATTTAATTTAGGTAAACTGATGATTCAAGGACGGAGTGGGATTTGAACCCCCAATCGAGAAAACCAACAATATTAAACATATTCAAAAAATGTATCTATTACTTCAAGAAATACTATAAAAGAAGTTAAAAACAATTCTAATAAGACAGAAAATATACTAATAAGATAGACACTTAATATTACAATATTGAAATTATTTTCCTTAATTACAACAAGATAAATAGGTGACTAAAATTCATTTTTTCTATTCTTAATCATGTATATGCAGTTAAGAATGATATCCAACCTTTCAATAATTTTTTACCTTTTTGAGTAATTTTATATCTGTTTTATTATTTTGAACTCCCTCGACATATCCTTCTCTTTTTAAGCGATTTTCCAAAGAATCTCTTAATGTGGATGAGGGTTTGTAAATGCGACCTAAACTATTATACGATATATTTTTTGAAATATCAAATAATCAAACAAAATTTGGAACTGATAAAGAGGAAATAATTGTGTGTTTTAAATTTGATTAATATTTATTCCAAAATTATTCCATGCATTTGTATATTTCTCTCATAACTTTTCTGGATCATGTAATACATAATGTCTTCCAGAAACTGAACTAAATCTTCCAGCTAATACTTCTGCCTCATCTACACTTAACGTCTCTTTAAATCGCATTACATTATAATGGATTTTTCTCATTGCAATATATGCAATTCCAACATCTCTTTTCATTATTTTATGCGTTGCAACAATATCTGTATAATCAAATTTTTGGTGCTCTAAACTTTTCCCAATAACCAGTTGGAATAATTGTTGCTAATGCCTTTTTATTTCCTCTTGTCCAACCTATCGCTATTATTGTTAATTCATTTTTACATACAACTTTATGTAGGCTATCACAATCACAACCATAGCCATTATTACAAATCTCTTTTTCTTTTATGTAGATGATCTCCTGTTCCCTTAAAATAGACAATAAACCGAATCTAGCTATAAATCCTATTTCGCCAGGCATTTCAAAAATCTTTTTTACTTTTTCTTCAATAAAATTAGGACTTACAAGGTAGATCTTGTCTTTCATATCAAGATTTTTGTTTAGGTCGTATCTTTCAATAATTTCTTTTATTAATTGAATTACTTCTCTATTGTTATACTTTCTGAAATAAAAATCGCCAAATCTTTTTACTGATTGAAGTATCCAAGATCTTTTGTGAGGATTTAATTTGAACAATTCTACGTCAGGATTTAAACCAAAAAATATATGAGCATATCTTTCAAAATAACTAAGATAGCATTTTGTAGTATTTTTATGATATTTGCTTTTTAAAAAGTTTAAAAAATCCTTCAATATCAATTTATTGTATATATTTTTAGCAGATATGTATCTCTAGATTTCTTTAAGGATATTATATGATCAAAGCAATACTAAAATACAAATCTAAAGATTAACCCTATTTCCAAAAAAAAGATTACTATGTTCATAGAGTCTTATTAATTTTTAATCTCTGAAATGAGATTTTATCTTATATATGTATTTAATAATTAGTCAAAAACTACTAGAATCAGAAATTTATTCAAATTGCATTGTTCTTAAATAATACTATCGCATACACCTTCCTGTTTTCTTTCGTCAGAATTTTCATAATTAGAAATTGAAGGAAAAGAAGAAGATGAAGATGAAGCAGTAGAAGAAGAATAGGAAGATCTAAATTTATCTATATCATATAGAATTTTCTCAATATGATAGATTTAACACTAAAATTAAATTGAAAGCCCATTTTAACTTTTCATATTCATTTCTAAAATTACTATTATTTTTCTTGAACAGAGACACAAGGTTCTCATATTTACCATTTATCTTTGTAATATCATTTTCACTAGGGGAATAGTATAACAATATGTCAATAAATGCCTTCAATGCAACAATTTCATTTTCTGTTATTCCATACTCAAACAAATTTTTTAAATATGGTCCAACTATTTTTTGACAGTGCAATATTTGTAGCTTGCTTTTGATTTAATTTTGAAGAATATCACAAGTTGAAAGTAATTTATCCCAAGATTGAGATAAAATCAATAAATATCAATTTTATCCTACTGTAGTTGAGCTTGATTTGAAACTTTCAAGAGAATGTATCATAAAATAAGAATACTGTTCTACTTTTAGTATATTTATTGAAATATATGTAATTCTAAATAAAATAAAAATATGAAGATGAATATATAATATAAAAAAAGAATGAATCAATCTACTTAAAAATAAGAAAATAGATTAATTCAATAGTGTCATTAGATAAGTCTACTGCTAATAATAATAATAACAATAACAATAAAAAAGTAATACCAATCCAAGATCTTGTAGAAAGATTTGCCCACCTTGGACCTAATACTGAGGTTGATGTAATTGAACAACTTTTATCAAGAAAGAATGAATCGTTACTTTATATTATAGAAATAGCTCAAAATGACAAATACTGGTTTCCAGATGAGGATGGTGAATACTCGTCATGGACTCCAGTTTGTGCCCTCCATTTGTTATCTGTTATCGGTGGACCTGAAGCTATCGATGCTTTCATCAACTCTGTCAAAGAATATTATGATGATACGGCAGACTGGATAACAGAGGATATGCCTGCAATACTGGCTAATTTTGGTATTGAAGCATTTGAAAATATTAGAGACCTGTTACTTGATAAAGAAGTAGATCACTTTGTAAGAGCTGATGCTGCCAGAGCACTATTTTTGATTTCTGAAAAATACCCAGAGGCAAGAGAAAAATCTATAAAAACATTAAGAGATGCAATATCATCAGAAAACGATGAAGTAGCCAGAAGCTGTTTTATGTATGAACTAGTACATTTTAAAGATCATGATTCGTTACCTTTTATAGAATTTTATTTTAAAAATGATATGATTGATAATGGTTTGATGGATCTTGGGGATGCGTTAGATTATTATTATGGAAACGGCAGTGATTTTAATAGTTTAAGCAACACTCTGGCAAAAGATTCTTTAGATATTTTTAAAGATAGTCCTGACAATTTTTATAGAAATAGCAATCAAGGAAAATATATAATATCTAAAAAAAGTAACCCTCAATTAACAACAAAAAACATGTTAAAAAAAGAAGTAGGAAGAAATGATCCTTGTCCTTGTGGTAGTGGTAAAAAATATAAAAAATGTTGTCTTAA
>JAATVJ010000104.1 GCA_014523515.1 Nitrososphaerales archaeon TH1177
AAAGATCCAAAACTAGTTTGGGAATTTTATAAAGATAGACAAGAATTAATATACAATTGCAGTCCCAATCTAGGTCATGTGTCTATTGCAAATTTTGAAAAAATAAAAGAATCATCATATGTATTAACACAAAATATTGATGGATTGCATGAAAAAGCAGGCAGTAAAAATATTGTTGAATTACATGGAAATATATTAAAAGTTGAATGTACAGAATGTAATTTTAAAGAAAAAATAAAACAAAAAATAGAAGAACCTCTTCCACCAATTTGCAAGATATGTAAAAATGTTCTAAGACCATCTGTTATTTTATTTGGAGAGCCACTCAATCAGGAAGTATGGGCAAAAGCTGAACAAATATCTAATAATTGTGATGTAATGTTTATAGTAGGAACATCCTTGAATGTCGGACCTGTTAATCAATTACCTCTTTATGCTAAAAGAAATGGATCTATTTTGATTGAAGTTAATCCTGAACCTACTACTGTATTTACTGAAATCATGGATTATTCTGTCCAAGGTAGTGCAACGGAAATGTTACCACAATTATTAGAAATTGCACAAAAAAAATAAAGTAATCTATATACAAAAATTAATATGCAGATATCTTATTTAATCAATTTCAATTTTTTCATTAATAAATTTATTATGTATAATTTTATCAAAAAAAAGTTAGCAATTCTTTTATTTTCATATTTTTATTAAAGCTATATTCATTTATGGCAACAAATCAACTAATTGATGAAATTCGAATATCAAATGATAAAAAAGTTATTCGTTTAATCAAGGGAGACATAACAGAACAAAATGTTGATGTTATAGTTAATCCTGCCAATTCCTTTTTAAAACATGGTGGAGGTGTTGCAGGTGCTATTGTTAGAAAAGGAGGAAATATAATTCAATTAGAAAGCAACAGAATTGGTTTTGTTCCTGTTGGTTCATCAGTAATTACAAGTTCTGGTAAATTGCCATGTAGTGCAATTATACATACTGTTGGACCAAAGATGGGCGAAGGTAATGAGGATTTCAAACTCTCAAAATCAATTCATAATTCTCTTTCTCTAGCTTCCAAGAAGGGTTATACAAGTATTTCAATTCCTGCAATAAGTTCAGGAATATTTGGTTTTCCCAAAGATAGATGTGCTGATATTCTTTTAGATGAAACAATCAAGTTTTTGACAAATACAAATAATAATACAACTCTTAGACTAGTTGAATTTTGTATAATAGATGATGAAACACTTTTTCATTTTAAAATGAAATTTAAAAAACTAAAGCAAGAAAAATTTCTAAAATAATATATTCAACAAATGGTATTTAGATATATAATAATAATTTTTTTCATTTATTCAATAAAGCATTCATTATTATTATGTTTGAATGAACTTTTAGATGTATAAAGGGGATGATGTCTCCAATAGAGTTTTCACTTCAAATTATACTAGTCTCTACTTCTGGAGTATATCTCCCGGAGCTCTTTTTTTATTAATCTTCTATATGGAAGTAAGTATGGATCTTTTGTAGGATTAAAAATAGCGTCAGGGCATGCCATAGTAGAATTTCCTTTAATTATAGTGTTGTAATATAGTTTGTATACATTTTCATCCATATATGTCTCAGATGTAACATTCAAGTTTATAGGATTGATAGGAGGAATTTTTATCTTGATTTTTTCAATTTTACAAATAAATTCGATTCTAAGAGACAAAAAATCTACTACAAAGTCTAAGGAAATTACCAATACAAAATTGAATATTAAAAATCCTATATAGGCAGGATTTATTTTTACTATACTCAATCCATTCTTTCTTGTATGGTGATTTATAAACCTCTTAATTAGTTTCTTTCTTTTAGTAACATTAATCTTATTTATTCTCATAAAAGTAATAATAATATTAAGCTAAAATTATATTCCCAATTATGGAATCTATCTAAAAAATTTAAATATTACTATTTTTAAGAATGTTTATGAGTAACCAAAGTAAAACAATAACTCTAAAAAATGGAAAAAGTTTAACTGCATCCGTAAAAGATAAGGATATAGAATTGAAATCAGATGGAACAAGTGAAATAATTCCACGAAGAAAGGCAAGTCCAGACGTTGAACATGAACTTGGATCTGATCCTGGCGGAATTATAGGATTTGCAGAAATTAATGACTTAAAGGAAGCTGGTGATGGTTCCATAGCACTAGTCTATTCAGATAAAGAAGCACCAAATCTCACAGTCTCAAATTTTATTGTATGTCTTTGTGATAAACGTGTAGGTAAAGGATGGCAAGTTTGTGAAAAACCAATAGTGAAATCTAAAGGTACAATTACCAGTATCACATTAACTGAACAACCTAATAATGATGAGTTATTTACTGTGAATGTCACAGGTACTGATAAAGACAAAAAACAATTCCAAGAGCGAAGAGGACATTAATTACTTCTTATAATTATTTATTTTTAAAATATTTTTTTCTTTTTTATATGTTGTGTATTGATTTTAAATTAATTAATATACGGATCAGTTATATTATTTAATTATTTGGTTACAAAATAATATGGTATAACATCATGTTCTCTTGTTCCATTAAATATATATGCCGCAACATCCCAGTAATTGTCATTTTCAAAATCTGGTCTGATTGTTAAAAAATCACCTATTAAATAACTAGTACACCCCTGGTGAAATCTGGGACTTTGATTACAGTTTTCAAAAAAGATAGGCAGTTTTGAAGTGCTATTTATTAAAGACATCATATCCCATTTTGTTGAATTAGTTAGCTTTCCAAAAGCTACTCCAATAGGCATATCCTTATTGTTTCCATAAAAAGAAACTATTCCTATTGTTCCATTATTATTTGGAGATGTCGAGGCCATTAACCAAGAATAATTTGGATTTATTATAGATGTTCTTTTATATGATTCACTATTAATTGATCCATCTTCATTTAATTCAAAAATTGCTCCATCTATATAAGCATTATAGACAGTTCTATTATCCTTTAAAAATGGATGTGCTGCATTCCAAAGAAAACCAATTGTATTATTTCCTTTCCATCCCGCAGTAATTATAGATTCCATATCAATACACCAAAATGCAAATTCCTTATCATCACATTGTTTACCATTACTATCAATTTTATAATATGGCATAACATTAAATTCATTCGCAAAAAACTCATTATTATTTTCTGACCAAGAATAAATTATTATTTTATTTTCATCACTTAATGTTGCCCAATACAATATATCTGACGGATCTTGAATGGGTACAAACACATGTTCATGTGCGACGGGCCTAACTTCATATGATGTAAAATTATTATTGCTTAATTGATCCAAAGGTATTCTGAAGATGGTTGCAAAATTTGGAGGAGAAGAATCTGAACGATCAACAATATCACTATTTAGATTAGAAGAATCTAATGGTGTATATAACAAATTAGTCGTTATATATAGAAAGTTATTTCCTAAGCTAAGTTCAGGAAAATCTAATTGATAATACTCTTTTAAATTGCCTTTTTTAATCTCGTCAGCATAGATATTATACATATTCCATAAATAGGTATCATTTGAAACTCCTATTGTAACTTTATTGGCTGTAGAGTTAATAGCTCTAGAAATATCTTCAGAAATTTCTCCTTGACGATACCATATAAAAATATTATTTTTTTCATCATAAATTACTTTTTGATCACAACAAAATTTATGAATTTGTGGATTATCCATATTTTCAAAATCATAACTTGGATCAAGAAATTTCCATGTTTGTCCACCATCAATAGATCTTGCCGCATAATAGTTTCCAACATAAAAGATCAAATTACCTTTAGAAGCTACACTTGGTTCATTTATAGATCCAATTTTTTCCTTAGGAATATTATTGACAATACTTTTTTTAATAATACTGTCAGATACAAGTGAAGAAAAGGCAGTAAAATTTATTTCTTTTATTGATGATGAATTTATTGAATTTGCTTCTTTATCCGAATTATTATCTATATTTATACTCCGTAGTATATCATTATTGCAAATACTAGAATTAATAAGAAATTCACAAGTATATTTTACAGCTATAGTGCCATTATTTACTGAAAAACCAAACGCATTTAAAAAAAAGAAAGAAAAAGAAAGCATAAAAATAAGAAGAAAAAAATAAGGAGGAAGCAAAATTTTTCACTTTAGTATATAATATCTTCTATTTAAAAATTTTTATATTCTAAAGCTAAAATAACGAATAAAATTAAATAAATAACTTTTGGTTTTGTATTTAAGAAATATTCATTGAAAGGAATACTAATTCTCTTAAATGAGGATTCAACGTTAAATAATAGTAATAACAAAATATTAATCTTCTAAAGATAAAAAATGAAAAATGACTTTTACAAAGAAATTTTATCTAGCATACAAAAAATTTTGTCTTTCAGTATTTTTTTCTTTTTACAATAATATAATGTTAGTTCAATGCTGATTATTATACAAAAGTCTTTGCAATTACAGCAGAAGCAGAAGAGCATTGCCTATTAATAAATTAAGAAAATAAATTTACAATCATCTCTTTTTCTTTAATTCTTTTAAAATGTTATCTATATACGTATTTACTTCTTCATCTTTTAGTTCAATATCCTTTTCAGGAACTTCCAAAAGGTTATGTTTCTTCACTATTTGTGTAACTGTTAATTGAAGTTCCTTTTCCATCTCTGCTTTTCCTAAAATATCTAACAATTTTGATTCAAAAGCAAAATTATTGATATATTTTCGAACAGCAATATTTGCAGAAACATGTAAAGCAGAATTGTAAATTCCTATGAGTGTTAAAAGTGTAGCTATAGGCAGAATGGTTATGGTTGCTAGGCCGAATGGTGGATATGAAGTAAGTGTTAGATTGTTGGCTTGATTGCTAGCAAAAATAAGAAGAATCCCAATTCCCGAAAAAATAATAAATCTTTTTAAATCCTTATCAAAGTTAGTAAGCCTAGAAATATTCCAGAATAATATTCCAAATGTCAATCCACCAATAGGTTGACTCAAAGAGTTTAGAATTATTATAATAATTAGTAAAGAAATAGGATCAAAATCTAAGGAATCAAGTAAGGGATTAAATATAAGATGAAATTGAACTATAAAGAAATAAATTAATGGAAGGGTAATAATTGTCCATAAAGCCATAGTACGAAATGGATTTACTTTGTAGTTATTTACCAAGAGTAATGAAGATAACCACATGAAGATAAAAGACAAAATAGATGATATTTTGTATATGTTATCTAATATTATATATTTGCTAATTGATATGTCAATTACACCTCCAACATATTCTCTTATGTAGTTTGGCCGATCATTAATTTTCAAAGAAGAATGAATAGAATTCACAATTAAACTAGTAATTATTAATGTTATTGAAATAAAATAGAATAAGACTACTAAATTATGTTTAAGATTAAACCAAGAAATAAATATAATGCAAAGATCAATAATAAATATTAAAGCAATAAAATAATTAGTTAATGTAATAATTATTAACAGTATTTTGTGATAATGGTTTGAAAATAACATCTGATATGTAGTAAAACCAATTAGACTACCTGTTATAACAATTCCAATTACAAAAATTAAATAAAATCTTTGAATATTTATCCTTCTAGTTTTCTCTTTAAAGAAATTTTTAAAATAAGTTATAAGAATAAATTGAACAAACAAACACAAAAATGAAAGTATAAGGAAAAATATTATTTTGCCTGTGATTGAAATCAAATTTTTATATACATTCTCTACAATCTTTATGAATAATGTATCAAGTATTAAACAAAAAAGAACTATAGAGATCATAAAAATAAATAATTTTTGATTAAAGGTAGCAGTAGTAGTCTTTTTCAATTAACTTGACTAATCTAGATAAAGAGATAACTTTTTTATTAGTATTATCTTTACATTTTATTATGAAATCGTTTTACTATAGTATAGCAATAATCTTTTCAGTAATCTTGATACTGTCACAAAGTTCTAATGCTGCATTTAGTATTAGCCCAGTTGAAATTTTTCCACCAGATGCAAAACCATTTGGTTTATCATATGAAGAACATGCAATAAATTACTGGAAATGGCAGGCATCCTTGCCCATAGATAGAAGCCCTTATAAAGATAGTGCCGAATGTGGAACTGGCCAAACTGATTTGAATTCTTCAGTATTTTATTTAAGTGGTGGTGGCGGTGGATATCATGAGCGAACATGTAAAGTTCCAGCAGGTAAAGCGGTTTTAATTCCAATAATTCACATAAATTTATCTGACAAGGAAGTTCCCAATACAAGTATGGAAGAGATAGATAAATTAGTAAAGTTTGATCATGATCATGTAGCAACTTTATATTTAGAAATAAATGGACAAAAAATATTTGATGAAAAATATGATTTAGGAATAATTCATGCAACAGATTCAAAAGCTGTAGAATATAGAACACATACAAAAATATTTGATGTAATATTTCCAGAAAATGCAATTTTTGGTGTCTCAGCTGGCCCATCAAAAGCTATAGCTGATGGATTTTATATCATAACTAAACCTCTGGAAAAAGGGACTTATGATGTGATATTCAAAGGAAGTATTTTTTGCAGAGGTGATACAAGTTCTGTCAATTATGAACTATATAAACAAATATTAGGAGATTGTCTACAAACTCCTTTTGCTCAGGATATGAGATACAAATTAATAGTTGAATAATTGATATTTCAAAATCAATTTTTATGGTTCATTATTTCTCTAGCAGAATGTAAAAATGGCATAATGGAAATATAACCTTATTTTATCTTTTTTACACAATAAATTTAAGAATAGGTATAATAATGATTTTCTAAAATATATAGTCTAATTATAAAATTCTTTTATATGAGCCAAGCAAGTAGTTTTGTAAAAGAAATTAATAATAATATCAAGTATCGCTTTAAATTGTATGATAATGTATTATATTCTATTCTATTCTATATAACAAAAATATATTTTTCTCTTTATTATTCTTAAAATAGAATAAATACAAATATCTTAATAGCATAAAATATAATACACTATATAATTTTCTTTTTTTTAATCTCTCTTCTATATTAGGAACATTATTTATTATTAAGCTAGTATCAACTTTATATGTATATAGTGAAGAAATATGATGTCTCCAATAGAGTTTTCACTTCAAGTTATTTTAGTTTCTACTTCTGGAGTCTTATCTCCAGGTCCTCTTTTTTTTATTAATCTTCTATATGGAAGTAGATATGGATCTTTTGTAGGATTAAAAATAGCGTCAGGGCATGCCATAATAGAATTTCTTTTAGTCATGGCATTGTCATATAGTTTGTATACATTTTCATCCATATATGTCTCAGATGTAACATTCAAGTTGATAGGATTGATAGGAGGAATTTTTATCTTGATTTTTTCAATTTTACAAATAAATTTGATTCTAAGAGACAAAAAATATCCTACTACTACTATTCCTACTACCAATTCTTCAGAAATTACTGATACAAAATTCCATGTTAGAAATCCTATATTGGCAGGATTTATTTTTACAATACTCAATCCATTCTTTCTTGTATGGTGGTTTACTATAGGTTCGAAAATGATTTCTGATTCTCTAATTAATTTTGGAATAGTTGAGGGAACATCATTAGTTTTCTTTTCTCATATTTGGATGGATTATTTTTGGCTATGGTTTACATCTTTTATGATCAATAAAGGTAAATCTGTTATTAAAGAAAAAGTATATCGAATCTTTGTATTTGCAATAAGTGTTATGCTTGGAATTTATGGAGTGTATTTGTTATTTGTGAGTTTAAGCACATATATAGAGTTATAACAATAACAAAAATTGAACTAATTATATTTTAATAAATTTATTTATAAAATTCTTTTTATTATAAATTATATATGAATAATATTTTTTTTATTTGAGAATCCAAATATTTTGAGTTTACTACTCTAGTATACTCACTTTTCATTAGCTTAATTATCGAGTTTAACATATGAATTTTCAGGAATTTTAATATCTTTAGATTCATTTGGAGAAATAATTTTTGCCAAAATTTCTATTCCAGTTATTGTTCGTGGTCCAGGTTTACTAAAATAAGATCCTGCATCTACTGCATATAATTCATTATTTTTTATTGCTCTCAAATTGTTCCATTCTCTATTTTTGTTTAAATTGGTATTTTTAAATTCTTTAATTGTTCTATCTATGTTAAATCCGCATGGCATGAGAATTATTTTATCAGGATCAAATCTTATTATCTCTTCTAGTGAAGTTCTTCTGGATTGTTCTTTAGATTTGCTTAGACCGTTTATACCTCCAGCAATCCCGACCATTTCAGGAACCCAATGACCTGCAGTAAAAAATGGATCTATCCATTCTAGACATAAAATTCTAGGTATCTTCTTCTTCTTTTCCTTTTTGTTATTTTTTAATTCATTAATTTTTTTAATTTCATTTATTTTACTTTTAAGTGAGTTTACTAAATTTTGTCCTTCTTTGGTTTTTCCAACATTTTCTGCTATTTCATAAATATTGTCAAAGATATCAGATAAACTATGAGGATCCATTATGAGTAGTTGGGGATTATAGCCTAATATTGATATAGCACGTTTTATTTCTTTTGTAAATGGTGAACATACTTCACATATTCCTTGTGCAACAATAAGATCTGGTTTTAATTCCTTTAAGATTTTGTCATTTACAACATATATATCCTTTCCATTACTAAAAAGTTCCACAATTTTATCTTCAATTTCCTTAGAAGAGATTGTTGATGCATCAAATGATGAATTTATTACTCTTGGCTTTGTTTTTGCCTCATTTGGATAATTGCATTCATGAGTAACACCAATGATTTGAGAATCTACTCCTATTTCATACAGTATTTCTGTAGCACTAGGCAAAAATGATATTATTCTTTTTTCAGCAATCAAATAATGTAAATTATAGTATGAATAATTCTTTATTTAAGATTTTGGAATAAAAATGCTAATTATTATTCTTTCCAATATTATAAAAATTAATAGTAATTATAGCAAGATAACCATTAAATTAATTGTAGTACTTTTATGGATGGAAATACAAAGTTGTAATAAAACTTAATAATTTTGTTATATCAATTAATTTTAAGAATCATTACCATTATTATTATTATCTTTAGAACTATTAAAAAATATTAAAATTATTTTTGGATATTCTAAAGCAATATTTGCTTTCTTTAACAATATTTGAATCTCTTTTAGATTAGAAAAGATCATGAACATTTGATTTATGTAATTTTCTAATACCAATTTTTGATTTTCAAGCTCTTTTATATTATTTATTAATTGTATTCGCTTTTGTTTCAATAATTCGACAAGCAATTTTATTGTTCGATATTTATCTAGTTCAGATATTAGAGATTGTTTATCAATAATAATGTTATTGCTTTTATCATCGGATTGATCAAATTCTCCAAATGATAAAATAGAATTAATATCTTCAATATCTTTTTCTGATATTCCTAATCTTAAAAGTTTTTGTAATGTGTCTCCTATATGTTGTTGAGACATTTGTACTATTCTATTATTAGTTATTCGTATAGTTAAAGCGTTAATTTCATTTTGTAAATCTTCAGCCTTCTTCCTAAAACTTACAATATCATCATATTCATTCAAATCAATAAAAAATTTTTCTATAACTTCTTTAGGATTAATATTATTTGCTTTTGAAATCTCTATAATTGTATTATATATCGTTTTCAATTCTTTAAAACCCATTCCTATATTTTCAAGTTCTTGATTTTTAGAAAGCTTTAAATGAATAAAATCTATTTGTTTTTCAATTTCTTTTTTGTTATTTTCTAATTGTTCTATTTCATGTATTTTCTTATCTCTTATTTCATTTTGATCTTCTAGAAATTTATCAAAATAGATTAGTTCTAAAGATTTTGTAACAATTTTATTTACATCATATTCTTGGCTTCTTATTCCACGAAGACAATCTACAAATAAGGGTATATCATCAAATGGTATTTCCATATTAGTAAGCTCTTCTTTTATATCTTTATGCCAATTAATTACATCTACCGAAGTATTGTTATTCTCTATTAGCGATTTTTGATTTTCTTCTAAATTTGATATTTCTTTATTTAATTCTAATATAGTTTCATGCTTATTTTCAATCTGTCTTTCAAGTTCTTTTATTTCCCTCTTTTTTGTATTTATATAGTTTGGAATCTGAGAAGGAAAAACAATTTCTGACATGTTTACTGTTTCAGCTAAATATTTTCCAATTTGTTCAGGGGCAATTTCCAATATCTGACATTTATTATAAATTTCTGTCATGAAATTTTCAAATTGCTCTTCA